>NZ_JBHXMY010000053.1:0-19045 GCF_042720195.1 Nocardia sp. NPDC058497
AAACAAAATTTACGCAACAACCACCACCCCCACATAAGACCCTGTAGGTGTTGGGCGGCGATTCCGCCCCGTACAGGTGATACCCGCCGGGTACGAACGCGCCGCCCCCGCGGACTCGACACGTCCGCGGGCGCCTTGGGTATTCAGATGTCAGCGCTGGGCGACAGCCGTCGGCGGGATCGGCGCGGGGAGCGCGGTCTCGCCTTCCAGGAACTTGTCGAGCGCCGAGGCCGCGGCGCGGCCTTCGGCGATGGCCCACACGATCAGCGACTGGCCACGGCCCATGTCGCCGGCGACGAAGACGCCGGGGATGTTGGTGGCCCAGTTCTTGTCGCGCTGGACATTGCCGCGGCCGTCGTAGCCGACGCCGAGGTCGGTCAGCAGGCCCGGCTTCTGCGGGCCGACGAAGCCCATGGCCAGCAGGACCAGGTCGGCTTCGAGGGTGAAGTCGGTGCCTTCGACCTTCTCGAAACGGCCGTTGGACATCTTGACCTCGTGGGCCTCGAGACCGGTGACCTTGCCGTCCTTGCCGACGAAACGCTCGGTGTTCACGGAGAACACGCGCTCGCCGCCCTCCTCGTGCGCCGAGGAGACCCGGTACATGAGGGGGTAGGTCGGCCACGGGGTGGAGCCGGCGCGCTCCTCCGGCGGACGGGGCATGATCTCGAACTGATGGATCGACTCGGCACCGTGGCGGTGCGAGGTGCCCAGGCAGTCGGCGCCGGTGTCGCCACCACCGATGATGACGACCTTCTTGCCTTTCGCGTGGATGGGCGGCAGGCCGTTCTCGTCGGTGATGTCGTCGCCGAGCTGCACGCGGTTGGCCAGCGGCAGGAACTCCATCGCCTGGTGGATGCCGTCGAGCTCGCGGCCGGGGATCGGCAGGTCGCGGGCGATGGTGGCGCCACCGGCGAGCACGATCGCGTCGAAACGCTCACGCAGCTGCTCGGCGGTGATGTCGACACCGACGTTGACGCCCGCCTTGAAGATGGTGCCTTCGGCCTCCATCTGCGCGAGGCGACGGTCGATGACCGACTTCTCCATCTTGAATTCCGGGATGCCGTAGCGCATCAGACCACCGATGCGGTCGTCCCGCTCGAACACGGTCACGGTGTGACCGGCGCGAGTGAGCTGCTGGGCGGCGGCCAGACCGGCCGGGCCCGAGCCGACGACGGCGATCTTCTTGCCGGTCAGGCGGGTCGGGTACACCGGGGTGACCCAGCCCTCGTCGAAGGCGTTCTCGATGAGCTCGACCTCGACCTGCTTGATGGTGACCGGCTGCTGGTTGATGCCGAGCACGCACGACGCCTCACACGGAGCCGGGCACAGGCGGCCGGTGAACTCCGGGAAGTTGTTGGTGGCGTGCAGGCGGTCGATGCCCTCGCGCCACGAACCCTTGTACACCAGGTCGTTCCACTCGGGAATCAGGTTCCCCAGCGGACAGCCGTTGTGGCAGAAGGGGATACCGCAGTCCATGCAGCGGCTGGCCTGCTTCTGCAGGGTGTCGTGCGAGAACTTGTCCTCGTAGACCTCTTTCCAGTCGAGCAGTCGCAGCTCGACCGGACGACGGGTCGGGAGTTCCCGCGAGGTGTGCTTCAAAAAACCTTGTGGGTCAGCCACGAGCCGCCTCCATGATCGCTTCGTCCACGTCCTTGCCGCTCTTCTCAGCTTCGGAGATGGCGAGCAAAACCTTCTTGTATTCGCGGGGCATGACCTTCACGAAGTGGTTCACCTGCTGGGACCAATCGCTCAGGATGCGTTCGGCGACAGCCGAACCCGTTTCGTCGCGGTGCACGGTGATGATGTCGCGCAGCCAGGTGAAGTCGTCACCGGAGAGCTGCTCGATCGCCTCGGCCTGATCCGGGCTGACACGCGCTCCGAGCGTGCCTTCCGGGTCGTAGACGAAGGCGACACCACCGGACATACCGGCGCCGAGGTTGCGGCCGGTGCCACCGAGGATGACCACGCGGCCACCGGTCATGTACTCGAGCGCGTGGTCGCCCACACCCTCGACGACCGCGGTGGCACCGGAGTTACGCACGGCGAACCGCTCGCCGGCGACACCGTTGATCAGAATGCGGCCGCTGGTGGCGCCGAACATGATCACGTTGCCCGCGATGATGTTGTCCTCGGCGACGAAGCTCTCCGGCGCGGTGAGCGCGGGGCGGACCACGATGTGGCCACCCGAGAGACCCTTGCCGACATAGTCGTTGGCGTCACCCTGCACGCGCAGCGTGATACCGGCCGGGACGAACGCGCCGAAGCTGTTGCCCGCCGAACCGTTGAAGGTGATGTCGATGGTGTTGTCGGGCAGGCCCGCGCCACCGTAGAGCTTGGTCACCTCGTGGCCGAGCATGGTGCCAACCGTGCGGTTCACGTTGGTGATCTTGGTTTCGATCTTGACCGCCTGGCCACGCTCGAGCGCGTCGGCGCTCTGCGCGATCAGCTCGTTGTCCAGCGCCTTGTCCAGACCGTGGTCCTGGGTGCCGGTGCAGCGGGTGTCCTGGTTCATGAACGCCGTCTCCGGCATGTCCAGGATCGGCGACAGATCCAGCTTGGCGGCCTTGAAGTGCGCCTTGGCGGCGGCGGTGTCGAGCAGGTCGACCCGGCCGACGGCCTCGTCGAGCGAGCGGAAGCCCAGCTCGGCGAGCAGCTCACGCACCTCCTCGGCGACGAACAGCATGAAGTTCTCGACGAACTCCGGCTTGCCGGTGAAGCGCTCACGCAGCACCGGGTTCTGGGTCGCGATACCCACCGGGCAGGTGTCGAGGTGGCACACGCGCATCATGATGCAGCCCGAGACGACCAGCGGAGCGGTCGCGAAACCGAACTCCTCGGCGCCGAGCAGCGCGGCGATCATGACGTCGCGGCCGGTCTTCATCTGACCGTCGACCTGGACGACGATGCGGTCGCGCAGGCCGTTGAGCAGCAGGGTCTGCTGGGTCTCGGCCAGGCCGAGTTCCCAGGGGCCACCCGCGTGCTTGAGCGAGGTCAGCGGCGAGGCGCCGGTGCCGCCGTCGTGGCCCGAGATGAGCACGACGTCGGCGTGCGCCTTGGACACACCGGTGGCGACGGTGCCGACACCCGGCTCCGCGACAAGTTTCACGTGAATCCGCGCCTGCGGGTTCGCGTTCTTCAGATCGTGGATCAGCTGCGCCAGGTCCTCGATCGAGTAGATGTCGTGGTGCGGCGGCGGGGAGATCAGGCCGACGCCCGGCGTCGAGTGCCGCACCTCGGCGACCCACGGGTACACCTTGTGCGCGGGCAGCTGGCCGCCCTCGCCCGGCTTGGCGCCCTGGGCCATCTTGATCTGGATGTCGGTGGCGTTGGTCAGGTAGTGCGCGGTGACACCGAAGCGACCCGAGGCGACCTGCTTGATCGCCGACCGGCGCCAGTCGCCGTTCTCCTCGACCTCGAAGCGGGCCGGGCTCTCGCCGCCCTCACCGGAGTTCGAGCGGGCGCCGAGGCGGTTCATCGCGATCGCGAGGGTCTCGTGCGCCTCGGCCGAGATGGAGCCGTAGCTCATCGCGCCGGTGGAGAAGCGCTTGACGATCTCGCTCGCCGGCTCGACCTCGTCGATGGAGATCGGCGCGCGCTGACCGGTCTTGAACTTGAACAGGCCACGCAGCGCGGCCAGTCGCTCGGACTGGTCGTCGACCAGCTTGGTGTACTCCTTGAAGATCGAGTACTGACCCGAGCGGGTCGCGTGCTGCAGCTTGAACACCGTGTCCGGGTTGAACAGGTGGTACTCGCCCTCGCGACGCCACTGGTACTCGCCGCCGACCTCGAGCTCGCGGTGCGCGCGCTCGTTGCGGTTCTCCAGGAACGCGACGCGGTGGCGGGTGGCGACCTCGTCGGCGATCTCGTCGAGACCGATGCCGTCCAGGTGCGAACGCAGACCGGTGAAGTACTCGTCGACCAGGTCCTGCGCCAGGCCGATGACCTGGTACAGCTGGGCGCCGTTGTAGGAGGCGAGGGTGGAGATGCCCATCTTCGACATCACCTTGAGCACGCCGTTGCTGGCCGCCGTGCAGTAGTTCGCGACGGCCTTGCGGTAGTCGGCGGCCAGGTCACCGGTGGAACCGGGGATCTGCAGCGAACCGCGCTCGAGCATGTCCTCGATCGACTCGAAGGCCATGTACGGGTTGATCGCGGCGGCACCGAAGCCGACCAGCATCGCCATGTGGTGCACCTCGCGGGCGTCACCGGCCTCGACGACCAGGCCGACCATGGTGCGGGTGCGCTCGCGCACCAGGTGGTGGTGCACCGAGGAGGTGAGCAGCAGCGACGGGATCGGCGCCAGCTTCTCGTTGGACTCGCGGTCGGACAGCACGATGATGCGCGCGCCGCCGTCGATGGCCGCCGACACCTGGGTGTTGATGGCCGCGAGCGCCTTGCGGATGCCCTCGCCGCCCTCGGCGACCGGGTACAGACCGCGCACGACCACCGAGCGCAGCTCGGGGTGGCTGCCGTCGTCGTTGATGTGGACGAGCTTGGCCAGCTCGTCGTTGTCGAGGATCGGCTGCTCGAGCGCGATCTGCTTGCACGACTCGGGGCCGGGGTGCAGCAGGTCGGCCTCGGGGCCGATGTTGCGCTTGAGGCTGGTGACGACCTTCTCCCGGATGGCGTCCAGCGGCGGGTTGGTGACCTGCGCGAACAGCTGGGAGAAGTAGTCGAACAGCAGGCGCGACCGGTTCGACAGCACCGCGATCGGGGTGTCGGTACCCATCGAGCCCAGTGCCTCACCGCCGGTCTTGGCCATCGGCGTGATCAGCAGGTTCAGGTCCTCGGTGGTGTATCCGAAGATCTGCTGACGGATCAGCACGCGGTCGTGCGACATGTGCACGTGCGGGCGGTCGGGCAGGTCGGCCAGGCGGCTGACGCCGGCGTCGAGCCACTCCTGGTACGGCTGCGCCGCGGCCAGCTCGGACTTGATCTCGGCATCGGTGACGATGCGGCCGGCCTCGGTGTCGACCAGGAACATCTTGCCCGGCTGCAGGCGGATCTTCTGGACGACGGTGGACGGGTCGATATCGAGGACGCCGACCTCGGAGGCGAGCACGACGAGGCCGTCCTCGGTCACCCAGATGCGACCGGGGCGCAGGCCGTTGCGGTCGAGCACGGCACCGATCTTCTTGCCGTCGGAGAAGCAGACGGCGGCGGGGCCGTCCCACGGCTCCATCAGCATCGAGTGGTACTCGTAGAACGCCCGCAGCTGCGGGTCCATGTTCTCGTTACGTTCCCAGGCCTCGGGAATCATCATCATGATCGCGTGGTGCAGGTCGCGGCCACCGAGGTGCAGGAGCTCGAGCACCTCGTCGAAGCGCGCGGTGTCACTCGCACCCGGCGTGCAGACGGGGAAGATCTTCTGCAGACGGTTCTTGCCCGCCTCGTCCTTGCCGAACACGTCCGAACGCAGCAGCGCCTCACGCGCGCGCATCCAGTTCTCGTTACCGGTGACGGTGTTGATCTCACCGTTGTGGGCGACCCGGCGGAACGGGTGCGCCAGCGGCCACGAGGGGAAGGTGTTGGTGGAGAAGCGCGAGTGCACGATGCCGATGGCCGACTCGACGCGCTCGTCCTGCAGGTCCAGGTAGAACGCGCGCAGCTGCGGCGTGGTGAACATGCCCTTGTAGATGAAGGTCTCGCCGGACAGGCTCGGGAAGTACACCGATTCCTTGCCGACGGTGCCCTCGCCGGGGCCCGCCTTGCCGAGCTCGTGCTCGATCCGCTTGCGGATGACGTAGGCGCGACGCTCCAGCTCCATGCCCGACAGCTGCTCGGCGGAGTTCTTGGGCGAGCCGATGAAGATCTGCCGGAAGGTCGGCATGGCGTCACGGGCCAGCGCGCCCAGCGACGACTCGTCGATCGGCACCTCGCGCCAGCCCAGCACGGCCAGGCCCTCTTCGCTGACGATCTTGTCCACGCCGTAGGCGGCGCGTGCGGCCTCACGACGGGCCTGCGGCAGGAAGGCGATACCGGACGCGTAGGAGCCGACCGGCGGCAACTCGAAGTCCACGACAGCGCGGAAGAACTTGTCCGGAAGCTGGATCAGGATGCCCGCACCGTCGCCGGAGTTCGGCTCGGCGCCCGCGGCACCGCGGTGCTCCAGGTTCAGGAGGGCCGTGATGGCCTTGTCGACGATGTCTCGACTGCGTCGTCCGTGCATGTCGGCGACGAATGCGACGCCGCAGGCGTCGTGCTCGAATGCCGGATCGTAGAGCCCGGTGGCACCGGGTGACCTGTGGCCAGGAAGTTGCGTCATGCCTCTGCCTTCAAGAAAGTCGGCTGTCGATGAATCGGCCGCCCGTTAGTTGGGCCCTTCGTCGTTTCGCCTCCGTCAAGACTGCGTCCGTACGATCCGAAACCAGCGACGGTGATGGTTTGCGGCGTGCAGTCACGTCTCCAGTTGTCCACCCGCTTCGTTGACGTAGTGGGTGCTCAGAGGTAACGGAACGCTTACGCATCCCATCCCTCCGCGCGGGGGTTCACCCGCTAGTCTTGGTCCGGTTTCACCGGACCCCGAAACAGGTGGTTGTGCCGAACAGGGGTGCGTTCGGCGTAAGAGCAAACGATAAGTCAGACCGCAGACCCAACCAACTAAGGTCGGGCTAAGAAACCTGTCTAGCTGGGGTTTGTAACGGCGGCATGCTTCGTCGCGCGCGTCGTCCAGTGTAAAGCAGAGCTGGCACGGGATCGATCCCGAACAACCCGCGCCGACCTGCGCGAACACTGTGAACGAGCAAGCTGGAATCAGCCACCGGCTCGGCGCCGAAAGCTGAACTCACCTGCACCGCAGCAGAATTCCCAGACAATGCGCAGGTCAAACCTGCCCGCTCCGCTAACCGAGGTGGAAACGGTGAGATATTTCTGACAGCGGCTCCGACGTGCCTTGGTAGCCATCCGACCGTACGGTCTGTAGGAAGATTGTGCGGCACAGCACATTTCCGGCAAATTGTGGAACAGTGTCGTTCGCCACACAATGGCCTCCACCGACCGGTAGGTACGGATCGCCGGGGACGACACGCCGAGGTGGGTGGCGGTGCCCGCCCACACGGCCGCGTCGCGCCGATGCCCGGTTCGCTCGACTGTGAGGCTGACCACACGAAGGGTCGCGAAGCTCGGTGTGTCGGCTCCGCGCCTGTCACGCTGGCACAACGAATCCATGACAGTTTCGCCATGCCCAGTGGAGCGCAAGAACCGGGGAGAACAGATGACCCGCACACTCACCTGGCTCGGCGGAGGCCTCGCCTCGCCCAGGCACAAGGATCCCGAAACCGGCGCCGACCTGGCCTTCGACCATGAACAGGGCGGCTATGTCGTCACCGGCGCCGCCGTCGCGCTGTTCGCCGCGATCGCCGGGATCGTCACCGCCGCCGCCCTCGCCGCCGCCGATGGAATCGGTGTCTTCGCCGTCGTCGCGCTCGCGCTCGTCGCCGGGGTGGCCGCCGGTGCGCTCGGTCGCGCGCTGGCCACCACCCGGCCCGGCGCGAGTGCCGATCGGGTCGGTCTCGCGGCCAGGATCGGCGTCGGTGTACTGGCGGGCGTCCTTGTCGCCGAGCTGGCCTCGACCGTGCTGCTCGGCGGCACCGTCGACCGGGAACTGGACGTGCGGGCGCGGGCGAGCGCCGAGAACGCGCCGGGCGTCGTCGCCGCGCGCACCGAATTCGACCGGGCGGCCGCCGACCGCGCTGCCCTCGACGTGACCATCGCCAAGGCGCAGGCCGATATCGACCGCGCGCTGGTGATCGCCCGCTGTGAGTACAACCCGACGCCCGAGTGCCCGCAGACGCGGATCACCGGCGTGCCGGGCCGCGGTCCGGAGACCCAGACCGCCAACGACATGCTCGACGACGCGCGCAAGCAGCTCGCCGCCGAGCAGGCCCGCACCGAGCAGCTCGACCAGCAGGTTCGCACCGAGACGGCCGAGCTCGCCACCGCCCGCGCGACCGCGATCGCCGAGGCCGACCGTGGGCTCGGCGCCCGCTGGCTGGCCATGAACGGCTACACCTCCGCCCATGCCGGGGCCGCCGCGCTGCGGCTGCTCATCCTCCTCGCCGGGGTATTGCTGGCCCTGCTGCCGCTGCTGCTGCGCTGGTGGCGCGGCGAGACCTCGCTCGACCGCACTGTCGACGCCGCGGAGATCGCCGACCGGGCCCAGCGCGAGGCCGACGCCGCCATCGCGGTGAAGCGGGCCGAGGTGCGCACCGAGGCGGCCGCCCTGCGCGCCGACCACGAACTCACCGCAGCACGGCTGGCGATCGAGGCCGATACCGTCATCGACCGAGAACGTCAGCGCACCAGGATCATCGCCGCGATCGGCGGTTTCGAGCTCGGGTTCACCGAGCCGCATCGAAAGGACGACTCCGTGGCTCTGGAGCCGAACGTGACACCGCAGCTGCCCGCCGGGTACTTCCCGAACGCGCTGCCCGCCGCCGCGCCGCAGGCGGGCGCCCTGGTGCCCGTACAGCAGCCGGTGAGCGCGCCCGCCGCCGCGCCCGCGCAGGCCCCCACCGGTGGCGGCGGGCTCGAGCTGCCGATCATCGGCACGGTGCCGTTCACCGACACCGCCGCCCGCTGGATCCGCCCGCTGGTGCCGTCCTTCGTCGCCAACGCGATCGACTCGGCGACCCACCCGCTGCGCACCGCGAAGCAGGCGTTCGAGGAGGTCGAGGAGGTCACCTTCACCCTGCGCCGCACCCGCAAGGTCACCGTCGACACCCAGGATTCGCAGGCCCAGCCGCAGCAGATGGTGCCAGCGGGCTACCAGCTGCAGGGTGGTCAGCCGGTGCAGGGCTACCTGCCCGCCGGCGGCTACCAGCAGCAGGCGCCGCAGTACCCGCAGGCGCAGTACCCATACGCCCAGCAGAACCCGTACGCCCAGCAGATCGCCTCGACCGTCGTCGACGCCCCGTCGACCCGCTACCACCCGGACCCGCGCCAGTACCAGGCCGCGCCGAACTACACCGCGCTGCCCGCGGGCCAGGGCAACGGCCTGCCCGAAGCGGACGGCTACGGCGAGCTCCCCGGCGGCGACGCGACCCAACTCCCCGGGCGCCGCAGCCCCCGCGAGCTGCCGCCGGCCCGCTGACCAGACGACGCGACCACCGCAGGCGCCTCGCTGACCGCCAGCACTGCGGGCCGCGCGAGCTGCCGCTAGGGCCTGTTTTTGCCGACTGCGCTGCGATGCGGTGCGGTGCGCATTCACCAACCGCTTTGATGGTCCCGATTTTGACCGATCGGCGGGATAGTGAGCGTCCAGCGCGGTGGGCGACGGGATGGTGGGTGGTGACTCGACCCGTTAGGCGACGAGCGCGTAGGTCGGTCAACTACTTCGAGGCAGGCCCTGGCCCGCTGACCTGGCGATGCGGGGCCGATTCGCTCGGGCCCCGCATCGTCGTCACGCGTGCGTGGACTTGGTGCGCACCGCGCTGAACGCCGCGAACAGGAGTTCTACCTGCGCGCCCTGCTCGGCCTGCCGCAGGTCGACCCCGAGCGTTATCGCGCCGTCGTCGACCGGCTGCTCGAGCGTTGAGCACAACATTTTCAGTGGACATGTGTACTCCGAAACCACATTGTGCCGACCCGCACGCACACCTCGGCCGCCAGCGCCGGAAAACGCTATACCGACTGGTCATATAGCGAGGCCTTTGCAACAGTGACCTGGGATACACATTGCGGCACAACGCGATACTCGGTTTACAGTGCGAGGGTGATCCACAGCGACGGACCGAAAGGCGCGGCGAGCTCCGCGCCGTGGGGCTCGCCGCTGCTCGGACCGGTCGAGGAGAAGTCGTCCATCCGGCGGGTCCGCGTGCAGCTGCTGCTCACCCTGCCGTTGCTCGTCGCCAACCTGACCGGCGCCACGATGATCGTGGTGCTCGTCGGGTTCGTGCTACCCGGCCCGGCCGTCTTCACCAGAGAACTCCTGCCGCTCAACGCCATCCTCACGCCGCTGTGCGCGGCCGTGGCGTTGGTGATCGGCATCGTCTGGGGCACGGTGTCCGGTCTGCGCTCCCTGCGCTGGGCTACCGACCCCGACCATGTGCCGACCCCCGCCGAACAGCGTGTCTCGGTGTCGGCGCCGCGCGGACTGGTGCTGCAGCAGGCGGTGCTGTGGTCGCTGGCGCTGGTCACGCTGACCATCGCCTACGGGGTGGCCGATCCAGCGCTGATCCCCAAGATCATGCTGTCCATCGGCTCGGCGGCGATCGTGGTGTGCGCGAACAGCTATCTGATCGTGGAGTTCGCCCTTCGGCCGGTGACGGCGCGGGTGCTACAGGCCGACCCGTCCCGGCGCCGTGGCATCGGCGTGTTCGGCCGGACCATGCTGTCGTGGGTGGTCGGGGTCGGGGTGCCGGTGGCGCTGTCGATGGGCGTCGCGGTGTGGGCGCTGGCCGATCCCGCGGTGAGCAAGGCCAGGCTGGCGGTGTGCATGCTCAGCCTCGGCGGCTCGGCCCTGCTGTTCGGGATGCTGTTGATGGCCCAGGTGGTCGCGGCGACGGTCGCCCCGATCAAGGGCGTGCGCCAGGCGCTGCGCCGCGTGGAGGACGGCGATCTCGACGCCGAGGTCACCCTCTACGACGGCACCGAACTCGGCGACCTGCAGAGCGGCTTCAACCGGATGGTGCACGGCCTGCGCGAACGCGCCATGATCGAGGACCTGTTCGGCAAGCACGTCGGCCACGATGTCGCGATGGCGGCGATCGCCTCCCAGCCGGTGCTCGGCGGCACCGAAACCGAGGCCGCCGCCCTGTTCATCGACATCATCGGCTCGACGACCATGGCCGCCACCCTGCCCGCCCCCGAGATCGTCGGCATCCTGAACCGGTTCTTCGACATCGTCGTCGACGAGGTGGAACGCCACGGCGGCCTGCTCAACAAGTTCGAAGGCGACGCCGCCCTCGCCGTCTTCGGCACCCCGGCCCCACTGAAAGACCTGGCAGGCTCGGCCCTCTCGTGCGGCCGCGCCATCCAGCGCAGACTCCGCGAAGCCTCCGACCTGAACGCCGGAATCGGCGTCGCCGCCGGCCGGGTCGTCGCAGGCAATGTCGGCACCCACAACCGCTACGAGTTCACCGTCATCGGCGACGCGGTCAACGAGGCGGCCCGCCTGTGCGAGCTGTCGAAGAACTACGACGAACGCCTCCTCAGCTCGGCGACCACCCTGGCCGCCGCAGCCGACACCGAGTCCGCGCACTGGAACCTCGGCGAGACAGTCACCCTCCGCGGCAGATTGAAGCCAACCCAGCTGGCCCTGCCGCGGCTGTCTCCGCAGGTCGACAAGCCGTCCGCTGGGCAGCTCGGCTCGGCTGACGCCCGCTAGCCGCTACCGCGAAGATCAACCGGGCAGTTCGGACGGCGTTGGCTAGACTTCGGGGCGTGCGTCCCGTCGAAGCGGTTGGCGCCGTCGGGGCGGGAATCGATCCGGCACGAGCGCCTGCGCCAACGCCGCCGTCTCCGCCGACGGTTCCGATCAGGCCCCTGCGTTTCCGCGAATTGCTCGACGAGCCGTTCGCCCTGATCCAGGCCCATATCCGGGCCTTCGCGGCGCTCGGTGGCGGCGTGCTCGTGGTGACGGTGCTCGGGGTGCTCGGTGTCACCGGGTTGGTCTCGCACCTGACCGACGGCTCCGACGACGGCACCGCGTGGGCCGCGATCCTGGGGACCGCGGCCGGTGTGTGGCTGTTGCGGCTCGTGCTGCGCGGCACCATCGTCGCCATCGCGCTCGCCGACTTCGGCGGGGTCCGTTACGGCGCGCGCGCCGGGTTGCGGGCTGCTGGACGACGGGCGGGACCGCTGGTTCTCGCGCAGGTCATGTTCACGCTCACCGGAATCGGGGTGTTGCTGGTCGGCAGTCTGCTGATCGTCACCTATCCCGTGGCGTTGATCTGGCTGTCGTATGTGCGGGCGCGCCGGTTTGTCGTCGAACCGGTGGTCCTCGCTGAGCAGGCGGGTTTCGGTGTCGCCGTTGGCCGCTCGAAGGAGCTGGTGCAGGGCGCGGACTGGTCCATCGCGGGTCTGTGGCTCACGCAGCGGATCATCTTCGCGGTACTCGCGGTGCCCGCTTTCGGCATTCCCTTCTTCCTGTCAGACTTCTCGGGGACGCACCGCTGGGCCTTCATCACGCTGCTGGTCGGCGGCCTGCTGCTCGTGGTGACGGTCGGGGAGATCATCGAGGCGACCAGCCGTGCCGTCTGCTACATCGACCGCCGGTGCGCACGCGAGGGCATAGACATCCCGATACCAGGTGAGACCCGTTGACCGACAACGACTTCCCCCGCCCCGAGCGAGACGGTCCACCGCCGCAGCCCCGCGTCGAGGCACCGCACACCAACGACCCGCTGCGGTCACACCTCGAATCGCCCCAAACCAGCGCCCCACCGCAACCACGCCTCGGCGCCGCCGCAGACCATCGCATCGCCGCGGAGCAGGCCGCGGGCCGCCGCGACTACGACCGCGCACTGCGCGAACGCTTCCGCGCTGTCCTGCGCGCCCTCGAACAGGGCGGCACCCTCCCGGTCCGCCGATCACGCACCGCGCAGGAGACCGCCGACGACGCGACCACCGCGCTGCCGCTGGAACAATCCACCGAATTGCACCCGGCAGCACGCAGTTTCGACGAGGTCGTCTACGGCGGGCGAACCGCGACCGAGGACGAATACCGCCGACTCGAATACGCCGACCGGTACTCGCGGTCGGCGCCCCCACCGGTCGACGAGCCGGTCGAGCTCGAAATCGTCGAACGGGAACCCAAGCGCCGCAGGCAACTTCCGCCGCTACCCGGACTCCTCCGCAATCCCCGGTTCTGGGCCGCGCTGGCCGCCGGACTGGCACTGGCCCTGCTCCTGTACGCCACTTTGCAGTCGTGCGGTGCGCCCAACGCGCCCAACGCACCCGACTCGCCGACACCGCCTGACCTGCCCGATCAGCCCGAGGACGACGACTTCGACCCCGATTTCGGCGAAGGCAAGGACTCGATCTTCACCCGCCTCCCCGGCTGGCTGGCCTTCGGCGGCCTGCAATTCCTGATCGCCTTCGTCGCGCTGATGTGGTGGCGCGGGCACAGACGCGGCGCGCTCGTCGGCGAACCGCGACCGGTCGAAGTGGCCGCGAACGAACTGCTCGCGGGCCAGGCGGGCCTGTACCGTCGCTCCGGCGACGTCGCCCACGTCGCGCAGACCCTGCGCACGGCGACCCTGCGCCGGATCCGCCCGCGCCTAGGCGCCCGCGAACTCACCGACAACCAGCTGGTCGAAACGGCCGCCACCCGCCTCGGCGTGCCCGCCCAGCAGATCGGCACCGTCCTGTTCGACCCGGTGCCGGACGAGACGACCCTGTATTACGTTGCCGCACACCTCGAATGGATCGAGACGGAGCTCGGTTGACATCTCCCCGCCCGGAGGGGCGGGGATTCCTGCTTCACCATCAGCTGCCAGAAAGGAGAACTCCTCTGCGGACTTACACCGACTCCACAAGCGTTTCACCTCTCTGCCAGCCCGGCAGCGAGGATATTGCGAGCCGCGTTCACATCCCGGTCATGGACCACACCGCAGCGGCGGCACATCCACTCCCTGACACCCAACGACAGCTTCTCTCCCAGGGCGCCGCAATGCGAACACACCCGGGTCGACGGATACCAGCGATCCACCACCAGCACCTCGCGGCCGTACCAGTCGGCCTTGTACTCCAGCATGGTGCGCAATTGCCGCCAGCTCGCGTCCGAGATCGCTCGGGCGAGCGTGTGGTTGGCGACCATGTTGCGCACCGCCAGATCCTCGATCGCGACCGCTTGGTTCTCGCGGATCAGCCTCGTGGACAGTTTGTGCAGGAAGTCGGTGCGCCGGTCGGTGATCCGCGCATGGATGCGGGCCACCTTCCGCCTGGCCTTCTCTCGGTTGTTCGACTCTTTCACTTTGCGGGCCAAGACGCGTTGCGCCTTCGCCAGTTTGCGCCGGTCGGCGCGCTCATGGCGGGGATTGGTGATCTTCTCCCCAGTGGACAGCGCGGCCAGCGAGTTGAGGCCGACATCCACGCCCACGGTATTCGTCGTGGAAGCCAGCGTGGCGATCGTTTCCTCGACGAGCAGGGACACGAACCACCGGCCTGCACTGTCGCGCGACACCGTCACCGTCGACGGCGCCGCACCCTCGGGCAGCGCCCGCGACCAGCGAATATCGAGGGGCTCGGTCATCTTCGCCAGGGTGAGTTGCCCATCGCGCCACCGGAACCCGGACCGGGTGTACTCGGCCGAGGCTCGCGAGCGCTTGCGGGACTTGAACCGGGGGTAGCGGGCACGCTTGGCGAAGAACGCCGCGAACGCGGCCTGCTGATGCCGCAACGTCTGCTGCAAAGGCACCGACGACACCTCGTTGAGGAACCCGAGATCCTCGGATTTCTTCCACCCGGTCAGTTCAGCAGAAGCCTGCACATACGTCGTGGACTTCGACTCGGTGGCATACCGCCGCTGCCTGGCATCGAGCGCCTTGTTCCACACCAAACGAACGCACCCGAACGTGCGCGACAGCTCCACCGCCTGCTCGGGCGAAGGGTAGCAGCGGAACTTGTACGCCCGCTTCACCACCTTCGCCATGCCTCACACAATACTATGCGCACATGTAAAGAAAGGGGGATTGGCGCTTCCTCCCGACCTTGAAGAGCCGGGTAACCGCGCCGAACAACTGATGACCGACAACACAGTCCTGCAGAAATCGCCGAGCGCCGCGGAGGCTGGTGCGGCGCTGGCCGCGCTGCGCACCGAGATCGGCAAGGCCGTGGTCGGCAACGACCAGGCCGTGCTGTATTTGGTGCTCGCGCTGCTGTGCCGCGGCCATGTACTGCTGGAAGGCGTGCCCGGCGTGGCCAAGACGCTGCTGGTCCGCGCGCTGGCCACCTCGCTGGCGCTCGACCACGCCCGGGTGCAGTTCACCCCCGATCTGATGCCGGGCGATATCACCGGTTCGCAGATCTACGACCCGCATTCGGCCGAGTTCACCTTCCGGCACGGCCCGGTGTTCACCAACCTGCTGCTGGCCGACGAGATCAACCGCACCCCGCCGAAGACGCAGTCCTCGCTGCTGGAGTCGATGGAGGAGCGCCAGGTCTCGGTGGACGGTCAGCCCAAGCCGCTGCCGGATCCGTTCGTCGTCGTCGCCACGCAGAACCCGATCGAGCAGGAGGGCACCTACCCGCTGCCCGAGGCCCAGCTCGACCGGTTCCTGTTCAAGGTCGATATCCGGCTGCCCGAGCGCGACGACGAGTTCCGCATCCTGCAGCGGCACGCGAACGGTTTCGATCCGCGTGATCTCGGCGCCGCCGGGCTGCGTCCGGTGGCCGGTCCCGAGCACATCGCCGCGGCCCGCGCCGCGATCGCGCAGGTGACGGTGAGTCCCGAGGTGCTCGCCTACATCGTCGACCTGTGCCGCGCCACGCGCAGCTCGCCCGCCGTCGCGCACGGCGCGTCGACTCGTGGCGCGACCGCCCTGCTGGCGGCCGCGCGCGCCTTCGCCTGGCTGAACGGGCGCGCCTACGTGACACCCGACGACGTGAAGACCGTGGCGGTGGCGGTGCTGCGGCACCGGCTGATGTTGCGCCCGGAGGCCGAGCTGGACGGGGTGAGCACCGAGGGTGTGCTCTCGTCGTTGCTGGTCTCGGTGCCGGTTCCGGTGTAGCGGCGTGGTCGTCACAGGCCGGTTCGCGCTGCTCGCCACGATCGCGGCGGCGCTGGTGATGTTTCTCGCGCCGTCGTGGGTCGGCGTGCTCGGCGCGTGCGTCACGCTGCTGGCGGTCGGGCTGTGCGATGTCGCGCTCACCGCGCGCGCCGACTCGCTCACCCTGACCCGCGACCCGCTGACCGTCGTGCGGCTCGGCCGGAGCACCGAGATCGAACTCGTGGTGACCAACACCGGCACCGCGATGGTGCGCGGCATGCTGTGGGACGCCTGGCCCGACAGCGCGCGCCCCGATCACCGCACCCATCACCTCGCGCTGGCGCCGCGCACCCGGATCCGGTTGCGCACCCGCCTCACCCCCACCTATCGCGGCGACCGGGTCGCGGGCCCGGTGACGGTGCGGCTGCTCGGCCCGCTGGGGCTGGCCGGTCGCCAGACCCGCGTCGACGTGCCAGCCAGAGTCCGCGCGCTGCCCGCGTTCCGCAGTGAGCGGCTGCTGCGCTCGAAGGTGAAGCGGCTGCATCATCTCGAGGGCCGCAATGTCGCGAACACCCGCGGGCAGGGCACCGAGTTCGATTCGTTCCGCGAGTACGTGGCGGGCGACGATGTGCGCAGCATCGACTGGCGGGCCACCGCCCGGGCCGCCGACGTCCTCGTGCGCACCTGGCGGCCGGAACGCAACCGGCACGTGCTGATGGTGCTCGACACCGGGCGGGCCAGTGCGGGACGGGTCGGCGATGGCACCCGGCTGGATTCCTCGATCGAGGCGGCGCTGCTGCTCGGCGGGCTGGCCGCGGCCGCGGGCGACACCGTCGACCTGCTGGCCTACGACCGCCGCGTGCGCGCCGAGGCGACCGGCGCGAGCGGACATCAGCTCCCTCTCAAACTTATGCACACCCTCGCCGGCGTGACGCCACAGCTTGTGGATACCGACACGACGGGACTGGTGCGGACCGTGATCTCGCGGGTGCGCAGGCGTGCGCTCATCGTGTGGTTCACCAGCCTGGACGGGCCGACGGTCACCGAGCATCTGCTGCCCGCGTTGCCGACGCTCACCCGGCGGCACCGGGTGTTGATCGTCTCGGTCACCGACCCCGAGATCGCCACGGCCGCCCGTGATCGGTCCACAGCGGACGCCGTCTACACCGCGGCGGCGGCCGAAACCGTGCTGGCCGAGCGGGCTCTGGTGCAGGAATCACTGCGTCGACGTGGGGTGCAGGTTGTCGCCGCCGCGCCGGACCAGCTGCCCGAGGCTCTGGCCGACGAATACCTGGAGCTGAAGCAGTCGGGGTCCCTGTGATTGGTGGACAGCCGAAGTTGTCCACCGCCACTCACAGTCCATCCACCGTCTCGCCAACATGTTGTGCACAGGGCGATTTCATCCACAGCCCTCAGCCGCGCGAAAGCTGCTGTCGCCGAGCCAGAACCGCGCCGAGGACGTGGTACGGCGGGTATTCCGTGGGCACCGGGCGCTGCACGGCGGCACACACCGCCGCGACGAGCTGGGTGCCGAGGTGGTGCTGCGCGGTCGGTGTCAGCGTGCGCAACCTGGTCAGATACTGACGGACCGCCCCGGCCAGCTCGTCGGACATCCCGCTCGGATCGAGCTGTGCCGCCCAGCCGGTCAGCCACGGTGGCGCGACGGCCAGTGCCGGCATCGGCAGGCTCTGCCGGGTGTGCACAACCACGGTCCCGGCGAGCACGTCACCGACCCGCTTGCCGTCGCGTGAGCACAGCGAGCTGATCACCGCGACCGCGCCGAACGCGCCGAGCATCCAGAAATCCACAATCGCGCCCGCCAGCCCGCGGGTGAGCGCGTGCCGGAAATCGATCGGCCCGGCATCGGCGCGCACGACGCGCAGCCCGAACGCCAGCTTCCCCAGTGAGCGCCCGCGTGAGACGGTCTCGCTGGTCACCGGATACGCGACCAGCACGGTCACCAGGGTGACGACGGACATGACGCTCCACCACGCCGGATCGGCGTCGGCCGCGAGCAACAGCATCAGCCCGCCGTAGGCGAGGGTGGCCGCCAGCCCCAGCTGGATGAGCAGGTCGAGCAGAAAGGCGCCCGCACGGCTGGGGATACGCGCGATCGGGAGTTCGAGCGCCACCGCTTCGCCGGTGGTGAATTCGGCCATGTGGCTAGCATTCCCGATATGGACACCGATGCCTACAGCTGGGCGCATCAACGGTCGTGGCATCGGTTGGATCAGCTGGTCCGCCAGCGCAAACTCTCCGGGGCCGAGGCCGACGAGCTGGTCCGGCTGTACCGGGCCGCCTCCCAGCAGCTGGCGAAGCTGCAAGGCCACCATCCCGATCCGGAGCTGGTGTCCGGGCTCAGTGCCCTGCTGGCCAGGGCCAGGGGACGGGTGCTGGCGGCGCGCTCGCAGCCGTGGCGCGAAGTCGGCCGGTTCTTCACGCGGCACTTTCCCGCGGCGGTGTATCGCGCCTGGCCGTGGTGGGTGAGCGTGGCCGGGATCTTCCTCGCCGTCTCCGCCGTGATCTCCGTCCTTGTGGACAACTCGGGGGCGGCGCGAAAAGCATTGGGGATACCCGAGGGTGACACCTCGATCATCACCGGACCGGGTGGCGCGTTCGAGACCTACTACTCCGAGCACCCGAACGACGCCTTCGCCGCGAAGGTGTGGACACACAACTCGTGGGTGTCGGCGATCGCCCTGTTCACCGGTGTGCTGATCCTCCCGGCTGTGTATGCGCTGTTCATGAACGCGCTGAATCTGGGGATAACCGGTGGATTGATGTCCGACGCGGGACGGCTGGAGTCGTTCTTCGGATTCATCCTGCCGCACGGCACGCTGGAGCTGACGGCGCTGTTCGTCGCGGGCGGGGTTGGACTGAAACTGGGCTGGACGCTGGTGGATCCGGGTCGGCGCAGCAGGGCGGCGGCGGTCGCCCGGCAGGGCAGGGTGACCGCGACGGTGGCGCTCGGCCTGGTCGTTGTCCTGCTGGTGTGCGGCCTGATCGAAGGTTTCGTGACCCCGAGTCCGCTGCCTGCCCCGGTGCGCATCGCCTTCGGGTTCGCCGCCGAGACCGCGTTCCTCTTCTACGTTTTCGGCCTCGGCCGCCGGGTGGCCGACGAGCAGGACGCCGCGCCCGCGGCCCTGCCCGACCCGGCGGATCGCTGGCTGCCTTCCGCGCCAAAGTCGCTGGACCGGTCCTGAACTCGCAGATGCACGTGCATTTGCGCGGCAGGCAACTCCGAGCACACCCCGCCGAGACAGCTCCGGACAATCGGCAGCTACGCGAGGTAACGAGAAGGTTTCGAACTCCCCCATTTGAGTTCCGCTGGCCCCCGCGAGTCGGGGGCGTGCGGGGGGCCCCGTTTACCGCAACAGTTAACCAGTGTCTTTTAA
>NZ_JBHXMY010000054.1:0-5686 GCF_042720195.1 Nocardia sp. NPDC058497
GAGAAATTCAACCCGTACCATCACCGCAAAACTTAACACCCCGTCTCTTTTTCCCCAGGTCAGCCGTGCCAGTGACCCGTGGCGGCGAATTCGGTGAGGACGGCGGTCGGGGCGGTCAGGTCGAGGCTCTGGCCGTCGACCCAGGCGTCGTCGAAATAGGTGCCCGCGTACCGGTCACCGCCGTCGCACAGCAGGGTGACGATGCTGCCGCTGCGCCCCTCGCGCAGCATTTCGGACACGAGATGGAAAGCGCCCCACAGATTGGTACCGGTCGAGCCGCCGACGCGACGGCCGAGGACGGTGCTGGCGTGGCGCGCGGTGGCGACCGAGGACGCGTCGGGTACGACGAGCATCCGGTCGACCACCTGCCCGACGAAGGACGGCTCGACCCGCGGACGCCCGATGCCCTCGATCCGCGACGGCATTCCGGTCTCGTAGCCCGCGTCACCGGTCTCGTAACCGCCGAAGAACGCCGAGTGCTCGGGGTCGACGACGGCCAGGCGCGTCGCGTGCCTGCGGTAGCGGATGTAGCGGCCGATGGTGGCACTGGTGCCGCCGGTGCCCGCGCCGACCACGATCCACTCCGGCACCGGGTGGGTCTCCAGCGCCAGCTGCTCGAAGATGGATTCGGCGATGTTGTTGTTGCCGCGCCAGTCCGTCGCACGCTCGGCGTGGGTGAACTGGTCCATGAAATGCCCACCGGTCTCGGCGGCGAGACGCTTGGCCTCGGTGTACATCTCCGGCGCCCGCTCGACGAAATGGCAACGGCCACCCTGCGCTTCGATCAGCGCGACCTTCTGCGGCGAGGTGCTCGCCGGCATCACCGCGACGAAATCCAGGCCGAGCAGCTTCGCGAAATAGGCCTCGCTCACCGCCGTCGACCCTGACGACGCCTCGACCACCGTCGTACCCTCGGTGACCCAGCCGTTGCAGATCGCGTACAGGAACAGCGACCGCGCAAGCCGGTGCTTGAGGCTGCCGGTGATGTGGGTGGACTCGTCCTTGAGGTAGAGCTGCACCGGCCAGTCGGCGGGCAGCGGATACCGCAGCAGGTGGGTGTCGGCGGAACGCTGGGAGTCGGCGTCGATCAGCCGGACGGCATTGTCGACCCAGTCACGCGGAGCGCTGCGGTCGAGGATCTTCACGCGGCGGACCCGTCGTCGTCACCCCGCAACCGGGCCCGCAGCTGCGCCTTGTCCTGGCGGCGGCGCGCGTCGACGATGGCGATGTCCTCGTTGACCTTCGTGCGCAGCTTCTTGAACAGAGTCAGCGACAGCGGCATCGCGACGATCAGCGCGAACAGCGCCGCGACGATGATCGGCACCTCGACGCCGATGAGCTTGGCGATGCCGACGATCACCGCGGCGATCACCACGACGAGCCCGAGGCGGGCCAGCGTGTAGAGGGCCAGATTGCGGACCAGCCGCTTCCCCGCGCCAGAGCCTTGCTGACCAGTTGCTTCACTCACGACAACAGCCTAACCCCGCCGCGGCCTGGGCCGATGCGGCCCCGTTCGCGGCTTTTGTCTATTACTTCCCCTTTACCAAAAGTAGGTGGTTCGACTACGTGGGGGTCGCAGTGCGACGATGACGCCATCTGATGAGGGAACTGTCGAGAACGGAGAGGTTAGCTATGACTGCGATCACCGTCGGCGGCCAGGACACTCTGCTGACACCAGGCCAAGTGGCCGCCATGTTCCACGTAGACCCCAAGACCGTCACCCGGTGGGCTCATGCGGGCAGGCTCGGTTCGCTGCGCACGCCGGGCGGACATCGCCGATTCCGCGAGTCCGAGGTTCTGCAGTTGCTCAAATCGCTCACCACCGAGGCAGCGCCCCGCTGACCCGACCGGCCGACGCGAGTCCGCCACGGGCTCGCGTTTGCCGGAAATTTCCCATCCGTCGCGGATGTGCACACGGCGCGTACACGGCTACCCTCGATAGCAGGAGGTGAGCGACGTGACGTACCTGTTGGCCCTCATCGCGATCGCGGCCGTCGCGGTGTTGTGCTGGAAGGCGTTCGGACCCCAGAAGTCCGGCCCATCTCCGCGCAGACCGATCCTCGGCCCCGACGACGATCCGGAATTCCTCTGGCGCCTCGGCAAGCAGCACCGCGACGACTCCGGCCCGTCCGAGCCGTAGCGCTCGCGCGCGTGAGCTTACCCACATACCCCCGATGCACCGCGAAAAACCCGGGTAGATAACGTATTCCGGTGATCGATGTGCAGCAGAGTTCCATTCCGACCACCTGGCGCGCGGCCGACGGCAGCGCCGTGACGTTCACCGAGGCCAGGTCGGCGTGGACTCGCGCGGCACACGAGGTACTCGCCGACACCGCGACCAGGTTCAACAACTTCATCGTCAACACCGAGCTGGCCGAGCTGGTCCAGGAGGAATCCGGGATCCGCACCCAGGTGAAGTGGCAGCACTGGCTGCCGGTCGTGCTGGACAAGGTCGCCGAACACTGTCACAAGAACAACGAGCCGCCGCTGAGCGCGCTGTGCGTGCGTAAGAACCAGACGGTGGGCACCGGCTACCGCTACATCCTCGAACTCGCGGGCCTGCCCATCCCCGACGACCTGGAAATGCACGCCGCCGCCGCCCGCTGGCAGTGCTACCAGCACTACGCCACCGACCTCCCCGCCGACGGCGGCCTCCCCACCCTTCCCCCCAAGGTCGCGGCCCTGCGCCAGCAGACCTCCCAGGACCTCGCCACCGCCGAAGCAGCCGAAGCAGCCACCAAGCCCAAGCGCACCGCGGCCTCGGCCCGCAGCGTCACCGTCCCCAAGCCGGAACCGGTCCGCAAGCCCGTCTGCCTCAACTGTCACGTAGAACTCCCGGCCAACAAGATCTGCTACTACTGCTGATCCTGATCACCGACCGATGCCCGGACGCTCACCTGAGCATCCGGGCACAGTTGTCTCCGGAGCCCCTATGAGGTGCGCTACATCCGCCTTTACCTCAACCATGGTTCAGCAAATAGCGTCTTTCGTATGAGCACGAATATGATTCAGCCTCCGGTCGTCGACGACGACACCGTGGATCACACCGCCGACATCGCCGCGATCCGCCAGATCATCGCCGACACCCAGACCGCGTACAACACCAACGACCCCGAACTGATGACCGCGCCGTTCCTGGCGAACGCGGTGGTCGGCAACGCGATCGGCACCCTGATCACCGGGCGCGACGCGCTGCTCGACGCGAACCGCCGCGGATTGGCGGGATTCCTCGCCGACGAGTACGTCCGCTACGACGTCACCGACATCACCTTCCTGCGCCCCGACGTCGCCATCGCCCACAAAGAAGCCCGCGCCACCACCGCCGACGGCACCCTGATCGACACCGCCCCCGCCATGGTCGCCCTGTACGTCCTGGTCAAGGAGAACAACCGCTGGTGGACCGCAGCCCGCCACAACACCCCGGTCCCAACCTCCTGACCATGCGAGGTGCAGATCCGGCGCTGCTCGGTCAGCCTGGCCACGGACGAACAGCGCCGGTAGGAAGCCTCTCACGATGAGGATCAGCATGGAATCGGCCGCGGATCATGTCGCAATGTCGGCGGTGCGGACGACGAAACGAACTTGGTCGGTGATCGATTCCGACCACCGGAGATCGACGGTGGTGCGTCCGCCGTCGAGATGTTCAACTATGACCACCTCAACGGGGCACGGGGTCGGGTAGGTCGAGTCCTGTTGGAGAGGGTCGTCGTCGACACCGAAGAAGATCGGGAGCTTGTCGACGATGGAATGAACGACACCGTCGGCATCGGTGAACTGGACCTCGACGACTCCACGGGCGGTGTGGTCATCACACACCCACCGGACGGCCGTCCCCCGCAGTATCGGCACTCCGACATTGTCCTCCGGCAAGATCATGCTCGAGAGTTTCCGGCTTCCCGCCAGGCACGGTCGACGTGATCTGGGCGTTGGTGACCGCAATCGATCTCGGTGCCTGATCGGTCACGGACAGTGCTGCCGTAGCGGGAGGCCGGCCAGACGACGACTCCATCGTCACGCCACGACACCTCGAAGTGCCCGTTACCGATCAGGTGCTCGGCGAAGTCTGCGTCGTCGAAATCGATGGTGAGCACATCGCCTGGATGCATCCAGTAGTCCTCGCCGGATGGTTCGAGCCAGACCACGAGCGTCTTGTCTGAGTGCGGGTTGGACAACACGATCTTGGACACTGTCAAAGCCTAGGCCCCTGCCGGACTGTCCACGATGTCGGTCAGATGCGATCAGGCGGCCATCGACTCACTCCTGATCCGATAGACGACTTCGGCGCCCCGTTCCCTCGGCGTCCAGCCCCAACGCAATGCTCGGTGAATAGCCCCCGCGACCAAGCGTGGAGTGATGATCGTGCCGTGCTCCACCCAGGTGACCATGCGTTGTCCATGTCCCTCGGCGACCTCGACGACAATCGCCAAACCGGGCTCGTCATCGGGCGAGACCACCCACCGGTAGCGCTCGCCATCCAGATTCAGAATTCGTGTTCCCCGCCGCGCAATTCCCATGCGCCCACTGAACACGCTTCTACCCCGGTCCCTCAACAGATTTTCGAGTCCGGCTCAGTATGAGTCCGCGCGGGCGAGTGCCTCGGCCTCCATCGCGGCGATGAAGTCGGTGACGTCCGAACCGTAGATGCCCCAGCTGTTGACCCCGCCGAGCTCGACGAGGCGCAGTGCGCCGTCGGGGCCGACGCCGACGTCGACGGTGACCATGGTGGAGCCCTGCGCAAGCACGCGCGCCGCCACGGTCTCCGCGAACGCGCGTACATGGTCGGGCACGGGGAGGTACGGCTCGAGCGGATAAGAGCTTCCGCAGACGAAACGCCCGTTGCGGCAGAAGCAGCGGTACTCGTGCTCGAAGGTCACGACCTCGGACACGACGACCAGCTCGTCTCGGTGCTCAACATAGGACTGGAGCAAGCGATCCAGCTCCGCGACCGCGTGCACGCCCGCGGGGAAAAGCTTGTAGTTCGTGTCGCTCCGAACGAAGACGTGCTCACTGCCGAACATGCGCCGCAACGGCAGATCGGGAATCGCCGAGAACGGCACGAACACGGCGGTGCGCCCGAGCAGGTCGTACACATGCCGGTAGTAGGACGAGCAGCGCAACGTCGTGTAGTCGTCGAATACCGCTTCGCCCAGCAGCGGCACCCGCCGCAGCTGCGTCATCGTCGGCATAGTCCCGTATCCGACGATCGCGCGCCCCTCCTCGACAACCGGCCAGCGCCCCATCATCACGTCATACGGCTCGACGATCAGAGCGTCATCGACCGCGGCCGCGACAATGGCGGAGCCAGGAAAGTCCTCATGCAAATCAATGAGCCAACGCGGTCGCATCGCCCGATGCTACGTGCGCGCCCGCAACAAGATTCGCCCGTTCAGTTCAGCCCGGCGTAGCTGTGCAATCCGCTGATCACCATGTTGATGATGAACAGGTTGAAGAGCATGGCGACGAAGCCGGCGATGTTGATCCAGGCGGCCTTGGTGTCGCGCCAGCCGGAGGTGGCTCGGGCGTGCAAATACGCCGCGTAGAGAACCCAGGCGATGAAGGAGCAGGTTTCCTTGGGGTCCCAGCCCCAGAAGCGGCCCCAGGCGGGGTGGGGGCCGGTTGGGGCCCGGAGGGTCGCAGCGGCGGAGAGTGGGGGGGCGCGTGTGTTGGGTTTGTTGGGTGAGAGGGG
>NZ_JBHXMY010000054.1:5696-18940 GCF_042720195.1 Nocardia sp. NPDC058497
CGGCTTCGGCCCAGATGGCGCCGAGGATGACGCCTGCGCCGAAGAGGGGGAAGCCGATGATGGTGGTTTTGTACGCGAGCTGGTCGAGGGTGCGGGCGTCGGGGAGGCGGCGGGCGATGGTGCCGAAGATGTTGTTCGACTCTTCGCCCGCGGGCTGGCGCATGCGGTACAGGTACAGCAGGCTGGCCACGCCGGATACCAGGAAGACGCCACTGCCGATGCTGACGATGGTGACGTGGATGGGCAGCCAGAACGAGCGCAGCGCGGGGACCACGGGCGCGGCGTCGGCGTAGAGGATCGTGCCCGCCAGGAACATCAGGATCAGCACCGGGACCAGCAGGAACACCCACATCGACCGGTAGCGCTGGTCACGCAGGAAGTACAGGCCGATCACCACGGCGGCCGCGGTGGCCATCGTCGTGAACTCGTACATGTTGCCCAGCGGGAAGCGGTGGGTGGCGAACCCGCGCAGCACGATCGAGCCGACATGCAGCACCGCGCCGACCAGCAGCACCGCGAACGCCATATTGCCGAGGCGCTCGGCGGTCGGCTTCGACACCGGCGTCTCGATACGGCCGGGCAGCGACGGGTCGGCGGGCGCGCCCGCGGTGACCAGTTCACGCGCGGCGACCTGCTTGGCCCGCGCCGAGGCGTACTGCACGAGCAGCAGCACCGTCGCCAGGGCATAGACAGCCATGGCCGACATGAAGGCGAAGTCGCTGTAGCGCGACAGCGTTTCGTCGATCGGCATCAGTTCTCCGTTTCCGCGTCCAGTACCCGCGCGCGCAGCCGGTCGAATTCGCCGCCCCAGCCCGCCTGATCGCTTCTGGCCAGACCGCCCATCTCTACTACGGTCCGTCGTTGATCCACGGTACCTGCCGCGGCCTCGGCAGGGTACGCCCGGATCCAGATCCGGCGGCGTTTCACCAGCAGCGACACCAGCAGACCGGCCATCATCGTCAGCGCGCTCACCAGCACCCACTGCTGCGCGGGGTCGTGCGAGACCTGCAGGTTCACGAACTCCTCGGCCCCGTCGAAGGTGACCTTCACGCCGCTGGGCAGCGTGGTCGACTCACCCGGACGCAGGTTGACCCGCGCTTCCTTGGTGAGGCGCCCCTGCTTGATCATCTCCGGGTCGAGCGAGAACAGCGACTGCGAGCGCCCGGTGTCGAGGCCGGTGTTGCCGCGGTAGATGTCGACCGCGACGGCCGGGTCGTCCATCGTCGGGAACGACGAGGTGAGCAGGCTGCCGTGGAACATCGCCGTCGGCGCGAACAGGCCCTCGATGGCGATCTGGTTCTGGCGGCGTTCCTCGTCGGTGGCGTACATGCCGCCGGGCGGGTCGATCCGCAGCACACCGCTGGACAGGAACGTCTGGGCGTCGTCGGGCCGCCACTGGATGGTCTCGGTGCGGGTCTGCCCGTTCGGGAAGGTGACGGTGAACGTCGGCGCGAACCCGTGGCCCTGCAGGTAGACGCGGTCACCGGCGACGCGCAGCGGGTGGTTCACCCGCAGCTCGGTGCTGCGCCAGGTGTCGGTGCTCAGGTCCTGGCCCGCCTGGTATTCGATGTTCGAGCGGAACATCTCGGCCTGGCCGGTGGGCAGGTAGTCGGCCTTGAAGTCCTTCACCTTGATGCACAGCGGCGTCATGCCGGTGCCGTCGTTGGTGTTGCCCGCGCGGAAGGAGTCGAACACCGCGGGCGAGGTGGTGCAGAAGCCGGGGCCGTTGTTGGCGATCACGATGACATTGCCCTCGTAGCCGAACAGCTTGCCCAGGGCGATCGCGACCAGCAGCCCCACCAGCGACAGGTGGAACACCAGGTTGCCGAACTCGCGCAGGTAGCCCTTCTCCGCGGACAGCGTCACCTCGCCGTCGCGCTTGCCCGGCCGCACCTCGACGCGCCAGCCGCGCAGCTGTCCGCGCGCCCGCTCGACGACCTCGTCGGCATCGCGGTCGACGGTCTCGCCGAAGTGATGCGGCAGCCTGCCGAGATTGCGGGGCGCGGCGACCGGCGGGGTGCGCAGCGCCTTGTAGTGGTCCCAGCAGCGCGGCAGGATGCAGCCGACCAGCGAGATGAACAGCAGCACGTAGATGGCGGTGAACCAGAAGCTGCCGAACACGTCGAACAGCTCGAACCGGTCCATCCACGGGCCAAGGGTCGGGCGGTCGGCGATGTACTGGTCGACCTTCTGCGCGTTCAGGCTGCGCTGCGGCAGCAGGGCGCCCGGAATGGCCGCCAGCGCCAGCAGGAACAGCAGAACCAGGGCCGTGCGCATGCTGGTGAGGCCGCGCCAGGTATTGCGGACCAGGGCCCAGGCACGGCCCGGCAACGACTGCCGGACGGGCGGGGTGGGGGTGGTCGGAGTAGTCAGTGTGTCAGTCATCAGATCGGGAGAGTCACCTCGGAGACGAACGCGTCACGCACCCAGCTGACGAACTGATCCCATGCCCCCGTGACCAGCGCGACGCCGACGGCGACGAGCATAAAACCCCCGACTACCTGGATCGTGCGCGAATTGCGCCGCAACCAGCCGACCCCGCGCAACGCACCGGCCGACCCGAACGCCAGCACGACGAACGGCAGCCCGAGCCCGAGACAGTACGCCACGATCAACGCGACACCGCGCGCCGCGGTCGTGCCCTCGGTACCGGCCGACACCGCCATCACCCCGGACAGCGTCGGGCCCAGACACGGCGTCCAGCCCAGCGCGAACACCCCGCCCAGCAGGGGCGCGCCGACGATGCTGGTGAACCTGCGCGGCTCCATCCTGGTGTCACGCTGCAGCGCGGGCACCAGGCCGATGAACACCAGACCCATCAGGATCGTCACCACACCGCCGATGCGCTGCAGCAGTTCCCGGTTGACGTTGAGGGTCCCGATGACGCCGAACACGGTGGCCGTGGCCAGCACGAACACCACCGTGAACCCGGCGACGAACAGTCCGGCGGCACCGGCGACGCGCATCTTCGCGCTGCGGCGCTGCGCGGTCAGGACACCTGCCTGCGCGGCCGTGGCCGGTGGCGCCTCGGCACCGACCAGCCCGGCCAGATACGACAGGTACCCCGGCACCAACGGCACGACACACGGTGAAGCGAACGACACCAGGCCCGCGAGCAGACAGGCACCCAGCGCCAACAGCAACGGACCCGATGCCGCGGTCGCCTGGAAGGAATCCCCGACTGCGGCGAGCACCATCACTCGGAGGTGTCCTCGTCACGCTGCTCGTCGCGGGGCAACGACAGGGTGCGCTCGGTCTCGGCCGGCTCGGCCGGACCGAAATCGAACAGGCCCGCACCGGCCACGCTGCGCGGGACGGTCGCGATGCCCGCCCAGCGATCGTCGACGGTCCACCCCGCTCCCATGCGGCGGGCACCCTGGCGGGGGCGACACGCGGTCAGATTTCCGGGACGACGACGGCTCACTGCTTCTCCTCGGCGGCGATGCGCTCGACCACGGGCTGCAGATCTTCTGCCAATAGCGAGCGAAGGAAGACCGCGGCGACCCGGTGCTGACGATCCAGGATCAACGTGGTCGGAATGACACTGGTGGGAAAGTTTCCGCCGAGGGCGAGCAAGGTTCGCATCGACGGGTCGTAGATGGACGGGTATTCGATCTTGTTGTCCACCACGAAGTCCTGGGCTTTGTCGCGCTGGTGGTCGCGGACGTTGATTCCCAGGAACGCGACGCCCTTGTCTTTGGTCGCCGCGTAGACCTTTTCGAGTGCGGGCGACTCGGCGCGGCATGGGCCGCACCACTGTCCCCACAGGTTCACGACCACGATCTGGTTCGGGAAATCGTCGACCGAGACGGTCTTTCCCTCGTTCATCAGATCGGGCCCCGAGAGCGTGCCGATCGTGCCGCGCGAGGCGGGCGGATCGTAATAGATATCGGTTTTACCACCGGGCGAGACGAATTCGAAGGTGCCGCCACCGGTAGCCACCGCATCGGTACCTGTCGAACAGCCAGCGGCCGCGACGATCACCAGCAGCGCGGACACGACGGCAGTGACCGCCCGCAGCGGATGGCTGCGGACGGAGACCGATGTGGTGGCGCGTGTCATGCGCCGTGAACCGAAGGGTCGGAGGCGCCCGCTGGTTCGGAGTACACGATGTCGACCAGGGTATCGCCGTGGTAGACCAGCGAGGTCAGCGAGGCGAGCGAGCACTGGCGATTGCGCGGGTCGTGCCAGAGCCGCTGACCCTGCAGGAACCGGCGCAGCGTCCACACGGGCAGCTGATGCGAGACCAGCACCACCTCGTGACCGGCGCCCTCGACGCGGGCCTTGTTGACCGCGGCCAGCATGCGATGCGCGATCTGCAGGTACGGCTCGCCCCACGACGGGGTGAACGGGTCGCGCAGCTTCCACCAGTGCCGCGGCTTGCGCAGCGCGCCGTCGCCGACGGACACGCGCAGGCCCTCGAAGGTGTTGCCCGCTTCGATCAGGTTCTCGTCGGTGCGCACGATCACGTCGTGGGCGGCGGCGATCGGGGCCGCGGTTTCCTGGGCGCGCTGCAGCGGGGAGGCGATCACCAGGGAGATGTCGTGGTCGGCCAGCGAGCGGGCAACGGCGCCTGCCTGCGAGCGGCCTGCCACCGAGAGGCTGAAACCGGGCAGGCGGCCGTAGAGGATGCCGTTCGGGTTGTGCACTTCGCCGTGGCGGAGCACATGCACGATGGTTTCGACGGTCGACGGGTCGTCGTCGAGGCCGGGCGGTGCGGCGGCGGGCGCGGGATGGGGCGCCTCGTCACCGTCGACCGGGGTGGCGAATTCTGCGTCGGGCTGGTCGGAGCTCACGCTGGGGATCCTTCGGGGGTTGCGGCCGCGGCCGCGAGGGCGGCGGCGGGCAGAGCGGCGGCGATACGGTCGAACGCGTCCTCGTCGAGCGCCGCGGAGACGAACCATGCCTCGAACGCGCTCGGCGGCGCGTACACGCCCGCGTCGAGCAGGGCATGGAAGAAGGCTGGGTAACGCCAGGTCTGGCTCGCCTTGGCGGCGGCATAGTCGGTCACCGGGCGGTCGGCGAAGAACACGCTCACCATATTGCCTGCGAACTGGACCTGATGCTCGACACCGGCCTCTGTCAGGGCTTTCGCGAACAGCGAGCCGAGCCGATCGGCATTACGGTCCAGCGCCGCGTACACCTCGGCGTCGGCGGCGCGCAGCGTCGCCAGGCCTGCCGCGACGGCGACGGGGTTACCGGAGAGGGTGCCCGCCTGATAGACCGGGCCCAGCGGGGCGAGGCTGTTCATGATCTCGGCGCGGCCACCGAACGCGGCGGCGGGCAGGCCACCGCTCATCACCTTGCCGAAAGTGTAGAGGTCACCGGCGACGCCCTCGCGGCCGTACCAACCCGACGCGCTGACCCGGAAGCCGGTCATCACTTCGTCCATGATCAGCAGCGCGCCGTTGTCGTGGGCCAGCGTGCGCAGGCCCTCGTTGAAACCGGGCAGCGGCGCGACCGCGCCCATATTGCCCGCGGCGGCCTCGGTGATGACGCACGCGATCTGGCCGGGGTTGGCCTCGAACGCCACGGCGACGGCGGCGAGGTCGTTGTAGGGCAGCACGATGGTGTCGGCGGCCTGCGCGCCGGTGACGCCGGGCGAGGTCGGCAGACTCAGCGTCGCGACGCCGGAGCCCGCGTCGGCCAGCAGCGCGTCGACGTGGCCGTGGTAGCAGCCGGCGAACTTGATGATCTTGGTCCGGCCGGTGCAGCCGCGAGCCAGCCGCACGGCGCTCATCGTGGCCTCGGTGCCGGAGTTGACCAGGCGCACCCGCTCGACCGGTTCGACCCGCGCGGCGATCGCCTCGGCCAGCTCGATCTCGGCCTCGGTCGGCGCGCCGAACGACAGCCCGCCCGTCGCGGCCCGCTGCACCGCTTCGACGACCGCGGGGTGCGCGTGGCCGAGGATCATCGGGCCCCACGAACAGACCAGATCGACATAGGAATTGCCATCGGCGTCGACCAGGGTGCAGCCGTTGGCGGAGGCGATGAACCGGGGTGTTCCGCCGACCGAATTGAACGCACGGACCGGGGAATTGACACCACCCGGGATCACCGAAGCAGCCCGCTCGAAGAGCTGGGCGGAAACCGGCACCCGCGACTGACCCGGCCTGGTCGGAGAAGAACTCACGGATTCCAGTCTCTCAGCTCGCCTCCGCGCGCCGGACGACAGGGTGGAGCACAGTGACCCAGACCGCAGCGACCCACCGGCGACACGCCCGACACGCCGCCCCCAGACGCTGATGAATTCGATCAAGGCGCGTTGGCCTGCGGCTACGCTGCGGGCTGCTCAGGCACTGAGCGGTGGGAACTCAGCGATAGCGGAAGGGTATTTCATGCGTTTCGGCGTCACCAGCACTGCCCTGGGTACGGGGTTCGTCGCGGCCGCAGTGATCTGCGGCGCGGGTTCGGCCACCGCCTTCGCGCCGCAGGCCCAGCCGGATCGGATCGGCGCCCAGCTCAGCCATGAGGAGACCGTCGCGCTCGGCGCCGGTCCGGTTCCGGCGCTCATCGCGATGTTCGTGCCAGCCAACCGGATCGGCGCGGGCCTGCATGGCGACACGAATCTGCACCGCGACGCCGACGGCGGCATCCGCGCCACCCTGCGTCAGGTGGTGACGGAGGCGGCGAGCCATCCCGACGGCACCGTCACCGTGTACCTGAACGCGCCGGGCACGCGCGGCGGCCGCGTCGTCGACGTCTACCAGCACTGGAATTAGGCGTACCTCCGCCTTCGCTCCGGCCGTGCGCGAAAGACTGACGAACGCTTCGCGCCTATGCCTGCTATGTGTACATGCAGGGAACTTCGGCCGAGATCGTGTGCAGCTGGCACATGATGCCGTTGTAGATACCGCTCGAGCCGGTCTCCGGGGCGAAGCCACCGGCGGCCGGCTCGGCAACCATGGGGGTCAGTGGCAGGCCAGCGGCCTGGGCGGGGGCCGCCGCCAGGGCGATCGCCGCCACGGCCGCGGCCGCGGTACAGAATCCTGCGGTGAGCTTGGTCATCGGTGTTCCTCCGTGCACTGCCCGCTGCGCGAGCGTCGACATCCGCGCCGAACCCCAACGCGCACATCGAAATTCGGCCTCGCTCAGTGCATCGTTTCGGTAACGCGCGGCGCTACATACCCGGTCACGATCCTGGCGACGGCATCGATGACGAGGACACCGGCCAGGATCACCAGCCCGGTGGCCAGGATCAGCAGCGGTGGCACGTAGCGCACGGCCTCGAACGCGGGATGATCGTCGGCGGTGACGTATTCGGTCGTGCGCCGGGCATGGCTCCAGCTGTACGCCGCGCCGGCCAGGCAGAGCACGGCCAGGCCGAGCTCGAACAGCGCGGCGGCGATCCAGCGTCTCATCCTTGCGATCCTGCCAGGGCAGAGCTCAATGCGGTGCGCAGGCCGGTGTGGTCGATCGCCCACGCCTGCACGATCCGGCCGTCTACCAGGCGCAAGCCGATGCCGCGGCGACGGCGCGGGACGCCGCTGAGCGCGCCGAGCGGACTGGCCTGCGCGGCGTCGTCGTCCTCGGCGGGGAGCACGGCCGCGACGTCGGCCAGCGACAGCGATTCGACACCCTGGTGCAGCGTGGAGTCGGTCAGTTCGACCCGGCCATGGGTGCGTCCCGCGATCACCTGGACAACGGTGAAGCCGCCGATGGCGACGGCGCAGAACCCCAGGGCGAACCAGTGCAGGGTGCTACCCGTGAGCCATTCCACCAGCAGGATGACAGCGCAGAGCACCGGGCCGTACGTGACCGCGCGCCATCGCGCGCCGGGCTCGGAGAACAACACCATGGGGAACTGCGCCGGAGGATCAGCCGACCAGGCTCGGCAACAGGATGAGAGCGATGGTGACGACAGCGAGCAGAACCATCAATCCGATGACCAACAGATCGCGTCGCAGGCTGTGTGGCTGCTCGATCACCACGCGCATCATTGCCTCCGCTCCGCCGGCTCCCTACCGGCTATGTCACAGTGAGTACCCCAAATCACTGTGACCATGCTCACCCTACACTGCGGCGAGCCGGCGGCCCAAGACGACGGGGGTCTATCTCACGTTCACCGGCGGTTCAGCTGGAAGTACTTGGTGGAGTCCGGCCGGTAACTCAGATACGCGGCGCCGACCGCGAGGACGCCCTGCACGATCGCGGTGCCACCGGCGATCATCGTGGCCACCGAGGTGTCGCCGGTGAAGGCGAACATCGTGGCGACCGCGCCGAGACCGAGCCAGACCGCGACGACCGTGAGCACCGTGCGCGCCCACGACTTACCGCGGGCGAGCTGCTGGGCGATCAGCACGGTCACCCCGGCCAGCACGAGTCCGACGATCGCCGTCAGCACGAACGCGACCAGCACCATCACGTCGACGGTCGAGGCAGGGAAGTTCGGATCCGACTTGTGCATCTCGTCGAGGAACTGCTTGCTCAGCTCGTCGCGCTGCCCGGTCATGGTGGCGATCCCGGCGCCGGTGTACACGACCCCGAGCCCGGAGACGGCCCACCACAGCTGGCGTGCGGTGCCGACGTCTTCGGGCATCGGGCGGGTTTCGGGTTTGTGCGGTGGAACGATCACGACAGCCAGTGTGCAGCCTCGGTCGCCCAGTAGGTGAGCACGATGTCCGCGCCCGCCCGCCGGATGCCGATCAGCGACTCCAGGATCGCGGCCCTGCGGTCGATCCAGCCGCGCTCGGCGGCGGCGGTGATCATCGCGTACTCGCCGGAGATCTGGTAGGCGGCCACCGGGACCGTCGAGCGATCGGCGACGTCGCGCAGGATGTCGAGGTAGGACATCGCCGGCTTCACCATCACGATGTCGGCGCCCTCGGCGAGGTCGAGATCGAGCTCGCGCAGCGATTCGCGGCGGTTGGCCGGATCCTGCTGGTAGGTGCGGCGATCGCCTTCCAGCGACGAGCCGACGGCCTCGCGGAACGGGCCGTAGAAGGCGGAGGCGTACTTGGCCGCGTAGGCGAGGATGGCGGTGTCGGTGCGCCCGACCGCGTCCAGCCCGCGCCGGATCGCGCCGACCTGGCCGTCCATCATGCCGCTGGTGCCGAGCAGATCGGCGCCCGCCTCGGCCTGGGCCAGCGCCATTTCCACGTAGCGGTGCAGGGTGGCGTCGTTGTCGACCGCGCCGTCGGTGCCGATGACACCGCAGTGGCCGTGATCGGTGAACTCGTCCAGACAGGTATCGGCCATGACGACGGTCGCGTCGCCAACCTCCTCGGACAGCGCGCGCAGGCCGCGGTTGAGGATGCCGTTGGGGTCGCTGGCCTGGCTGCCGGTGGCGTCCTTGTCCTCGGGCCGGGGCACGCCGAACAGCATCAGGCCGCCGACACCGGCGGTCACCGCTTCGACGGACGCCTTGCGCAGCGAGTCGAGCGAGTGCTGATACACGCCGGGCATCGAGCTGATCTCGCGTGGTTCATCGATCCCGTCGGCGACGAACATCGGCAGCACCAGCTGACGCGGCTCGAGCGTGGTTTCGGCGACGAGCCGACGCATAGCGGGAGTCCTGCGCAACCGCCGCGGGCGGTCGAAAGCGGTCATAGACCGCAGAATACGCCTGCGCGCGCGGCCTCGCGTCAGCGCCTACGCGGCCTCGCTCGCGCGGGCAACCTCGCCCAAGATCGACTCGAACGTGGCAAACACCGGGAGCGGACCGGCCGAGCTCCACGACTGGTTGGTGAGCAGGATGCCGGTCACCGCACCGTCGTTGGACCAGGTGGAGCCGAGGCCGCCGGACCAGCCGTACGAGCCGGCGCGCGGACCGTCCACCAGGTCGCTGAGCTGGACGCCGAGCCCGGAGCCCCAGCCCGCGCTGTCGTCCGGGTTCGGGCCGCCTGCCGCGATCTGTTCCGCGGTGAGGTGATTGCGCGTCATCGCGGTCACCGCCGCTTCGGACAGGATCCTGGTGCCGTCGAGTTCGCCGCCGTCGCGCAACATGCGGGCGAACCGGTGATAGTCGGCGAGGGTGGAGACGAGTCCGTCGCCGCCACCCTCGAATGCGGGTGGAGTGCTCCATTGTCCGTCGACCGGGTCGAAGACGATGCGGGTGCCGTCCCGGTCGGCGTAGTGCGGCCCGAAGCGGTCGAGCTTGTCCGCCGGAACGGAGAAGCCGGTGTCGACCATGCCCAGTGGGCCGAAGACGCGCTCGGCCAAGAACTCCGAGAGCGGCTTGCCCGCGGCCCTGGCGACCAGGAAGCCGAGGATCGGCGCGCCGACGTGATAGAGCCAGCGCTCCCCCGGCTGGTACTGCAGCGGCAAGGTGCCGAGCCGCTCGAGCCAGGTGTCCGGGGTCGGCATCTCCGCGGGCGTCGGTGGGCCCCAGCCGAGGCCGAGCTCGCTCCAGGCCGCGTCGAGCGGCTTGGGCGAGAAGTCGGCGAAGTCCATACCCCAGCCGAGCCGGAAGGTGAGCAGGTCGTCGACGGTGATCGGCCGCCGCGCCGCGACGGTGTCGGTGATCTCGGCGGCCGGATGTGCCAGCACGCGGCGGTCGGCGAGTTCGGGCAGCAGGCGATCCACGGGCTCGGCCGGGTCGAGCACGCCGTCGTCGATCAGGATCGAGGCCGCGACCGCGGTGACCGGTTTGGTCATCGAGGAGATGCGGAAGATGGTGTCGGCGCGCACGGGCGCGGCGCGCGAGGGGTCGAGATGACCTGCCGTGCCGGTCGATACCTGGTCGCCGGTCGCGACGAGCCAGGCCAGGCCGAGCAGTTCATCGGCCGCGACATGGGCATCGAGGCGCTTGCCGATCTCGTCCACCGTCATCATGTCTCCTCCCGTGACATCTGTGGCCCACTAGACCACAGCGGTCCGACAGCTGCCCGGCGACGAGCCGCGGTGAACCTGTGGATAAACTCGAATCCCGCTGGAGCTCAATGGCTTCCGCGCGAGATCGGCGAATCTTGTCGGACCCCCTCGCTACAATCGAAAGCGTGTTCGAGGGTTCCCGACGATCGGGGGCGGGACCCATTCGCGACGGGAGGACGCCATGAACGCCATTGCCGCATCGAAGTCCACGTTCATCACCGCGCCGTACGTGCCGCTAGAGAAGAAGCGGCTGCCCGCGGGCAGGCCGCGCCGCTGGTACGTGGCGCACAACCGCAGGCTCAAGGCCATGCGGTTGACGATCGCGCTCCTCGATTCCGGGGTGTATCTGCCGAACCAGGCCACCAACGAGACGATCCGGCGCACCGCCGACCAGATCGAACTACGCCCGCCGTCGGATGCCACCTGCCGGCTGGTGCGCACGCTGCTGCGGTATAGCCGATGACGCTGATACGCCGAAGGCCCGCCACGGTGGGCGGGCCTTCGGGGTATCTCGGCAGACTAGCGGCTGCTGCTGCGGCGGCTCTTCTTCCGCGGCGGTGGCAGCAGGCCCTCGGCGCGCAGGCGCGACGCGTGCTCGGCCAGCGCCTCCACCAGCGGACCCACCTGCGCGGTCTCGGGCTGCACGTCCACGCGCAGACCGAACTCGATCGCGGTCTCGGCCGTCTTCGGGCCGATGCAGGCGACGATGGTGCGCGCATGCGGCTTGCCCGCGATACCGACCAGGTTGCGGACCGTGGAGGACGAGGTGAACAGGACCGCGTCGAAACCGCCGGTCTTGATCATCTCGCGGGTCTCCGCCGGCGGCGGCGAGGCGCGCACGGTGCGGTAGGCGGTGACGTCATCGATCTCCCAGCCGCGCTCACGCAGGCCCTCGGCGAGGGTCTCGGTGGCGATGTCGGCGCGCGGCAGCAGCACCCGGTTGACCGGGTCGAACACGTCGTCGTAGGGCGGGAAGTCGGCGAGCAGGCCCTCGGAGGACTGTTCGCCGCTCGGCACCAGCTCGGGGTTGATGCCGAACGAGCGCACCTTCTCCGCGGTGGCCTCGCCGACGCAGGCGATCTTCACACCGGAGAACGCCCGCGCGTCCAGGCCGAACTCGGCGAACTTCTCCCACACCGCGCGCACCGCGTTGGTGGAGGTGAACACCACCCACTGGTAGCGGCCGTCGACCAGGCCCTTCACCGCGCGCTCCATCTGCGCGGGGCTGCGCGGCGGCTCGACCGCGATGGTCGGCACCTCCATCGGGATGGCGCCGTGGGTGACCAGCCGCTCGCTCATCTCGCCGGCCTGGTCCTTGGTGCGCGGTACAAGCACGGTCCAGCCGTAGAGGGCACGCGACTCCCACCACGACATCTTCGAGCGCTTCTCGACCTCCTTGCCGACCGTGACGATCAGCGGGCCGACCAGCTCGGAGGCGGCGTTGTTCAGGGTGGCCAGCGTCGCCTCGATGGTGCGCTGCTGGCGGGTGGTGCCACGCACGGTCACCGCGACCGGGGTCTGCGGGGCAAGGCCGTGTTCGACCAGCGCGCTCGCGGTCTCGGCCAGGTGCCCGGAGGTGGCGCTCAGCACCAGCGGTCCGGGGGCCGCGGCCAGAGCCGCCCAGTCGACCTCGCCGCGCACGTCCGCCTCGGTGTGCCCGGAACCGAGGGCGATACCCGCGTAGCTGGGCACCGCGGAGCCGTTCGGCAGGCCGGGCAGCACTTCGAACACCATGTGCGAGCGGGTGACGGCGTTGACCTCGTTGATCACCGAATCGGTGGTCAACGGATCACCGGCGACGACGCGCACCACATCGTGACCGCCACGGGCCTCGGCGATCAGCGTCTTGGCCACCTCGGCGGGCTCGCCGAGGGCCGGCCGCACGTCCACCGGACGCACGCCGTCCTCGCCCGCCTCGACGGCGATGCCGATCAGCGCGAGCACGCCCTTGTCGACATCGGGGTCGGTGAACGCCAGCGTCGCCCGCTCGAGCACCTCACGGGCGCGCACGGTCAGCAGGGCCGGGTCGCCGGGGCCGGATCCGACGAAAAGGATCCGCCCTGGTTGCTTCTTGGTGCCTCGGCTGCTCATCGGTTGTTCTCCATCGGGCTGGAATTGGTGAAGTCTGGTGCGGGGGTGTTCACCGCCTGTGTGGGGGAACCGACCTCCGGTTCCGGCTCGTCCGCGACGCTCATCAAAGCGCGAGCGCCCAGATCCAGCAGATCGCGCGCGAGTGCGCGACCGAGCTCCTCGGCGTCGCGCGGCGCCCCGACGATCGAGGCGCGCAGGACGTCGGAACCGTCGATCGCGGCGGCACAGGCTCGCAGCGACAGCTCCTCGAAGACGCGGCCGTCCGCGTCGATCGAAACGACGCCCGCCGCGGAGGCGCCCCAACGCGCGGGGGCTCCCCCCCACAGCACACCCAGCAGCGA
>NZ_JBHXMY010000055.1:0-18425 GCF_042720195.1 Nocardia sp. NPDC058497
CAGCGGTTGCGTAGGCGACGAAGGAGCAAGCAACCGTCGCTGATCGGCGGGACAGGAGGGGCCGCGACTCGAGCGCACCAGCGCTCCAGAATTACAGCAGGCGGATGACCGCGATGGTGCCGACGATGACGATCACCGCGCGCAGCACGTTCGGCGACAGCTTGCGGCCGACCTTCGCGCCCAGCTGGCCGCCGATGATCGAGCCGACCGCGATCAGCGCGACGGCCTGCCAGTTCACCTCGGCGATGACGATGAAGATGGCCGCGGACACCGCGTTGACGATCAGCGCGAGCACGTTCTTCACGGCATTGAGCCGCTGGATGTCCTCGTGCACGAACACACCGAGCAGCCCGAGCAGCAGCACGCCCTGGGCGGCGCCGAAGTACCCGCCGTAGATGCCGGTGCCGAACACAGCGACGAGCAGAATCGGCCCGCCGTGCGCCGGCGCCTCGACGTCCCCGCCCTCCCTGCGCGCCTTCACCCAGGCCGCCAGACGCGGCTGGACAACCACCAGGACCAGCGCGGCGATGATCAGGACCGGGACGATCGCCTTGAAGGCCTCGGCGGGCATGGTGAGCAGCAGGATCGCGCCGGTGATGCCGCCGAGCAGCGAGGCGGTGCCCAGCTGCAGCAGTCGCGACCGCTGCCCTTCCAGTTCGCGCCGGTAGCCGATGACGCCGCTGATCGAGCCGGGGACCAGGCCGATCGTGTTGGAGACGTTCGCCGTGACCGGCGGCACGCCGAAGGCCAGCAGCGCGGGGAAGGTGATGAGGGTGCCGGAGCCGACGATCGTATTGATGCCACCCGCGGCGATACCCGCCGCGAAAATGGCCACTTGCTGTAACCAGGTCATCCGAGTTCCTTTGTGCCGTCTCGTCGGACGCGATGGTCCGTACAAGCGTGCGAATCGCTGCACACGGTACCGGCACCCGGCTACTGGCCAGTTTCCCCAGGCCGCTTACCAGCGGGGCAGGGCACACGGTAAGCTCGGGGGATCATGCAGCGGGCTCTTCTTCTCGGCCGCCGCGACGGGTTCTGATACGGACTGGCTCCCGTCGCGGGGTTCAACGCGCCGGTCGACCCGCTCCCACCAGGGAATCCACCACACCCCACGGAGAAACTTGCATGTCCTCGGCTGACGCATTCGTATCCGCTTCGCGCACCATCACGGCCCCCGGTAAACCCGCTCCGGCCGACCAGCCCGCCTGGAACCATCAGAAGAACTCGTCGATGCCGTCGTTCCGGTACCGGCCCTACGCCGAAGAGGTCGAGCCCATCTCGGTGCCCGACCGCACCTGGCCCGACAAGATCATCGACCGCGCGCCCGCGTGGTGTGCCGTCGACCTGCGCGACGGCAACCAGGCCCTCATCGATCCGATGAGCCCGGCCCGCAAGCGCCGCATGTTCGACCTGCTGGTCCGGATGGGTTACAAGGAGATCGAGGTCGGCTTCCCGGCCGCGAGCCAGACCGATTTCGACTTCGTCCGCGAGATCATCGAAGACGGCGCCATCCCCGCCGACGTCTCCATCCAGGTGCTGACCCAGTGCCGCCCCGAGCTGATCGAGCGCACCTTCGAGGCGTGCAGCGGCGCCCCGAACGTGATCGTGCACTTCTACAACTCCACCTCGATCCTGCAGCGTCGCGTGGTGTTCCGCGCCGAGCGTGACGCGGTGAAGAAGATCGCCACCGACGCCGCCGCGCTGTGCCTGGAGATCGAGAAGCGCTACCCCGACACCGCGTGGCGCTACGAGTACAGCCCGGAGTCCTACACCGGCACCGAGCTGGGCTACGCGCTCGAGGTCTGCGACGCGGTCTCCGAGATCATCGCGCCGACCCCCGCCAAGCCGCTGATCATCAACCTGCCCGCGACCGTCGAGATGGCGACGCCGAACGTCTACGCCGACTCGATCGAGTGGATGCACCGCAACCTGGCCCGCCGCGACTCCATCGTGCTGTCGCTGCACCCGCACAACGACCGCGGCACCGCCGTGGCCGCCGCCGAGCTGGGCTACCAGGCGGGCGCCGACCGCATCGAGGGCTGCCTGTTCGGCAACGGCGAGCGCACCGGCAACGTCTGCCTGGTGACCCTGGGCATGAACATGTTCTCCCGCGGTATCGACCCGCAGATCAACTTCTCCGACATCGACGAGGTCCGTCGCACGGTGGAGTACTGCAACCAGCTGGCCGTGGCCGAGCGTCACCCCTACGGCGGCGATCTGGTCTACACCGCGTTCTCCGGCAGCCACCAGGACGCCATCAACAAGGGCCTGGACGCGATGAAGGTCGCCGCCGACGCGCAGGACGCCGACGTGGCCGACATCCTCTGGGAGGTCCCGTACCTGCCGATCGACCCGAAGGACGTCGGCCGCACCTACGAGGCCGTCATCCGGGTGAACTCGCAGTCCGGCAAGGGCGGCGTCGCCTACATCATGAAGACCGATCACGGCCTGGTGCTGCCGCGCAGGCTGCAGATCGAGTTCTCGCAGGCGATCCAGGCGATCACCGACGGTGAGGGCGGCGAGGTGACGCCCAAGGAGATGTGGGACGTCTTCGCGACCGAGTACCTGAACCCGATCCTGCCGCTCGAGCGGATCAAGCAGACGGTGACCGCGGCCGAGACCGACGGCGGCGTCGACTCGATCGTGGCGATCGTCAAGGTCGACGGCGTCGAGCAGGAGATCAGCGGTTCCGGCAACGGCCCGCTGGCCGCCTTCGTCGACGCGATCGCGACGGTCGGCTACGACGTGCGGGTGCTCGACTACAGCGAGCACGCCATGTCCGCCGGTGACGACGCCCAGGCCGCGGCCTATGTCGAGGTCGCGATCGGCGACAAGGTCGTGTGGGGTGTCGGTATCGCCACCTCGATCACCACCGCCTCGCTGCGCGCGGTCGTCTCCGCGGTAAACCGCGCGGCGGCTCGCTAGTTTCTCGCTTCGAAGGCCGGGTCTCCACAGGGTGGGGCCCGGCCTTTGTCGGCTGTGGATAACTCGAGCCCTGTGGACAACTCTGGTCCGACCGGATCTGTTTCGCCGTGAATCCCCCGGCTGAGCTGGGCTCATGGCCGTTCACAGCCGTCGCTGGGCCCGGCTGCCCCCGGCGCGCGAAGATTAGCCCCGTGCTAGCGTTTTGGTGCACATTCAGCGCCGAGCTTCCTGCTCGTTCAGCGAGCAAGTGGGGGAACTGTGACCAACAACGACCATAATCCGACCTCTCCGCCCTGGCTGCAGAGTCCGTCGGCAGAGACGGCCGACGCTGCGTCCGGTCCCGCCGGCGTGCACACGGTGGCCGACGACGACATCGAACCCGCCGAGCAGGCCGCCTCCGCCGAGCAGGCAGGCGAGCCGCAGCCCGCGGAGGCGGGTGCCGAGCCGCACGTCGGGCTCGCCGAGCAGACTGTCTTCCACCCCGGTGGTTTCGCGCCGGGCCCCTTCGCCCAGAGCGGGTATCCGGGGGCGCCTGATCCGTATCAGAGCGGTGGCGCGCATCCCCTGGTGCACGCGCCGGAACAGCCCTGGCAGGGTCAGCCCGGTCCTGGCGGTCCCGAGCAGCAGCCCTGGCCTGGTCAGCCCGCACCCGAGCAGCCCTACCCCGGCCCGCACGCGACCGGCGAGCAGCCGTATCCGGGCGCGCCTGGACCGTATCCCGGCGCCCCCGAGCAGCCGCAGTTCCCCGGTCAGGAGCCGCAGGCGCAGTTCCCCGGTGCCGAGCAGCCGCAGTTTCCCGGTCAGGAGCAGATCGCACCGCAGGGACCGCAGTCCGAGCCCATCTACAGCTGGGCCCCGCCGCCGCCACCGGCGTACCAGCCGCCGATGCAGGGCGGGATGGTCCCCGGTCAGATGCCCGGTCAGCCGGGTCAATTCCCCGGACAGCCGGGTCCGCTCGTGCAGCCGCCCGGTCAGCAGTGGCAGGGCGGAGCACCCCAGCAGCATCAGCCGTTCCAGCCGCAGCACGTGCCCGCGCCGGGTCAGCCCGGCCATTCGGTCAACGACCTGAACCTGCTCAAGCGTGCCCGCAAGGCGCCGCGCAGCGGGTGGCGGCGGGCCGTGCACAAGGCCTCCGGTGGTGTGATCAACCCCGGTGAGTCGGCGGCCGACGTCGTCCACCGCGATCTGGGCGAGCGGGTCAACCAGCCGGTCCGCGGTGACTACCGGATCGCGATCCTCTCCCTCAAGGGCGGCGTCGGCAAGACCACCACCACGGTCGGTCTCGGCTCCACCTTCGCCACGCAGCGTGGTGACCGCGTCATCGCGATCGACGCCAACCCCGACCTGGGCACCCTGGCCCACCGGGTGCCGCGCCAGACCCGTTCGACGGTGCGCAACCTGCTCGAGGACCAGAACATCACCCGGTACTCGGACGTGCGCGCACACACCTCGCAGGCCCCGAGCCGGCTGGAAGTGCTTGCCTCCGAGCAGGATCCGGCCGTGTCGGAAGCCTTCAGCGAGGCCGATTACCGCAAGGCGATCGGCATCCTGCAGTCGTTCTACAACATCATCCTCACCGACTGCGGTACCGGTCTGATGCACTCGGCGATGTCGGGTGTCCTCGACATGGCGAGCTCGCTGGTGCTGGTCACCTCCCCCGCGATCGACGGCGCGCGCAGCGCCTCGGCGACGCTGGACTGGCTCGACCACCACGGCTACAGCAAGCTCGTCGAGCGCACGGTCGTCGTCGTGAACGCCTCGCGGCGTGGCGCGTCGACCGTCGACCTGGACCAGCTGCGCAAGCTGTTCCTCGACCGCACCCGTGCCGTGCAGATCGTCCCGTTCGACGATCACCTGGCCGAGGGCGCCGAGATCGACCTCGAGCTGGTCAGCAAGCCCACCCGGCGCGCACTGCTCGAGCTGGCCGCCATGGTCGCCGACGACTTCGGCTACCACGGTCAGCAGCAGGGGCAGCAGTTCCCGCCGCAGGGTCAGCCGTACCAGGGACAGCCGCAGTACCAGCCGGGGCAGTTCTGACCTAGCCGACGGCGGACCGGTCATCATGGTCGAGCGGCTGCGCGGGTACGTCAGCTCGCGCTGACCTCGCGCGCCGCGGCCTCGAAGGCATCGAGGACCGCGGCGATAGCCGGCCGCCGGTGCGCCTGCGGCCGGGTGACGAGCTCGTACACCCGCGCCGCCCGCACACCTGACAGCCGCAGCACCGACAGCGCGGGATGGGCGACGGCGAAACGCGGCATCAGCGCGACGCCGTATCCCGAGGCCACCAGCGTTTCGATCACCCGGAACTCGTTGAGTCGCTGTGCGATCCGCGGGCGGACGCCGGTGATGGTCGCGATGGATTCGAGCACGTCGTCGACCGGGAAACCGCCGCGCACGCTCACCCACGTCTCCTCGGCCAGCTCCTCCGGCCGCACCGAGCTCCGGCCCGCCAGCGGGTGGGTCGGCGCGACGACGACATCGATCGGTTCCCGCATCAGCACCCGCGCCGCGAGCCGCGGCCCGGCGGGCGATGGCGCGCGTTCGTCGCGATGGGTGAGCACGATGTCGTAGTCGGCCAGCAGTTTCGCCGCTTCCGACGGCGGCAGGTCCTCGTCACCCGCGACGATCTCGACGCCACTGCCCGCGAGCGCGGTCAGCACGGGCGGCAGCAGCAGCGCGGCACCGGACGGGAACGACGCCACCCTGACCTGCCCGCGCGGCGAGCCCCGATAGTGCGCCATCTCGGCGGTCGCGCGCTCCATCGCCGCGAGGACGTCGTCGGCGCGCAGGACCAGGGCCTGTCCGGCGTCGGTGAGCCGCACCCGCCGCCCGTCCGGCTCGAGCAGCGCGACCCCGGCTTCCCTGGCCAGCACCTTCAACTGCTGCGAGACCGCGGACGGTGTCATCGACAGCGCCTCGGCGACGGCGGCGACCGTGCCGCGGTCGGCCAGCTCCCGCAGAATCCGCAGCCTGTCGATCGAAAACATGAAGCAAATCTACTTTATCCATCCACTTTTATTCGATTGTCCTGATGATTTGCGCACCGCACGATGAGGGCGTGACCTCCCGTGACTGCCTGCTCGGACTAACCGTCGTCGTGCTCTGGGGCCTGAACTTCCTGGCCATCCGGATCGGCCTCGACCACTTCCCGCCCTTCTTCTTCGCCGCGCTGCGATTCGCCGTCATCGCGGTTCCGGTGCTGGTGTTCATCCCGCGTCCCGCCGTGCGCATCCGCTGGCTGCTGCTCTACGGCACCGGGTTCGGCATCCTGCAGTTCGCCTTCCTGTTCACCGCGATGCGCACCGGCATGCCGACCGGGCTCGCCTCGCTGGTTCTGCAATCCTCGGCCCCGTTCACCGTGGTGCTCGGCGCGGTCCTGCTGCGCGAGCGGCTGCGTCCGGTGCAGGTCGCCGGGCTCGCGGTCGCCGTGCTCGGCATGGTCGTGATCGTCGCCGATCGGCTGGCCCATGCCACGCTGCTCCCGGTGCTGCTGACCCTGGCGGGTGGACTCGGCTGGGCGTTCGGCAATATCGGCGCGCGTCAGGCGGGCGCGGATTCGCCCGGGTTCGATCCGCTGCACCTGACGCTGTGGATGTCGGTGGTCCCCGTCCTGCCGCTGCTGGCGCTGTCGATGGCTGTCGAGGGGCCTGGCACCGGTTTCCGCGCGCTCGGCGCGGCAGTCTCGGAGACCGACGGGCTGCCCGCGCTGGCCGCGCTCGCCTATATCGCAGTCCTCGCGACGGTGTGCGGATCCGGCCTGTGGACATACCTGATGAGCCGCTATCCGGCGGGCACGGTGGCACCGTTGTCGCTGCTCGTGCCGGTTGTCGGCATCGCGGCGGCCTGGGTGGTGTTCGACGAGGAACCGTCGGTGGCCGCGCTGATCGGCGGGGTGATCGTCATCGCGGGCGCGTTCGCCGCGACGACAACCCGACCGACGCCGGCGCCCGTCCCCGAACGGCACCTCGTCCAGGTCTAACGTCCAATTCGGCGCACAATCACCGAGGCGGTGGCTAGCATGTGACCGATCGCGCGATGCGTTTTCCGCGCGACCGGTCGGTTTCGAGCTCAGGCGAACGACACAGAGGTCACAACAGCCAGGTCTTCGCCGCGCTCTACAGTGATAGCAAATCGCAGGCAATACTCGAGCAAGGCAGCTGAACAGCATATGGCGGAACAGCGGTTGCCCGTGTCGCGGAGATCCTTCCTTCGCGGCACGGTCGCAGCGGGGGTGGTATCGGCGGGGGCCGTGGCGGGAGCCGGTGTTGCGCTCGGCGCACCCCCCGGCCGCCGCGTCGCCGTCCTCGGTGGCGGCGTCGCCGGGCTGACCGCCGCCCATGAGCTGGCCGAACGCGGTTTCGAGGTCACCGTCTACGAGGCGAGGGCCTTCGGCGGCAAGGCCCGCAGCATCCCCGTGCCAGGCACCGGCCGCGACGGCAGGCCCGATCTGCCCGGTGAGCACGGCTTCCGCTTCTTCCCCGGCTTCTATCAGAACCTGCCCGACACCATGCGCCGGATTCCGGTCGCCGGCAATCGCGACGGCGTGTGGAACAACCTGATCACCGTGCCGGAGGCCAGGTTCTCCCGCCGCGACGGCGACGACATCCTGCTCACCCTGCCCGACGGCTTCGCCTCCCCGACGACGAATCCCGACGCCATCAGGGAGACACTGGCCGCCACCATCTCGACGCTGACGAAGATGCCGCCGCCGGAGGCCGCGTTCTTCGCCAACCGGCTGCTGGTGTTCAACAGCAGTTGCGACGCGCGCCGCTTCGGCCAGTGGGAGCACACCTCCTGGCAGGACTTCGTGCGCGGCCACCAGCGCTCGCACGAGTTCCGCGCGATCGTCTCGCGCTCGCTCACCAGCATCATGGTCGCGGCCAAGGAGAATCTGGCCAGCACCCGCACCATCGGCAGCATGGGCGAGCAGTTCCTCGGCAACCCGCTCGGCCTCGGCAACGACGGCGGCCTGGACCGGGTGCTGAACAACGCGACCAATATCGCCTGGATCGACCCGTGGGTGGATCACCTGCGCGGGCTCGGCGTCCGCTTCGAGCTCGGCGCCCGCGTCGAGGGACTCGTGGTGCGCGACAAGCGCATCGGCGCGGCGCGGATCACCGACTCCGCCGGCGCCCGCACCGTCGAGGCCGACTATTTCGTCGCCGCGATGCCGGTCGAGCAGGTCAGGAAACTCTGGTCGCCCGAGGTGCTCGAGCTGGCGCCGGAACTGGCGGCGACCGAGCGCCTGTTCGTCGACTGGATGAACGGCATCCAGATCTATTTCCGCACGCCGCTGCGTATTTCGCGCGGGCACGCGGCGTTCGTCGATTCGCCGTGGTCGCTCACCTCGATCAGCCAGAACCAGCTGTGGACCCGCAAGCTCCCGTCGTTCGGCGACGGCACGGTGGCCGATTGCCTGTCCGTCGACATCTCCGACTGGAATTCCCCCGGCATGCTGTATGGCAAGCCCGCCGTGGAATGCACGCACGAGGAGATCTTCCGGGAGGTCTGGGCCCAGCTCAGCGCCCACCTGAACGACCGCGAACAACTGCTGCGGCCCGCCGATGTCCATTCCTGGTTTCTCGATCCGGGAATCACCTGGCAGGGCAGCCGGAACGCGAATGCCGATCCGTTGCTCATCAACACCGCGGGCTCCTGGGACGCGCGGCCCGAAGCCCACGGCTCGATCGAAAACCTTTTTCTCGCAGGCGATTACGTGCGCACCGATATCGACCTGGCGACAATGGAGGGCGCCAACGAATCGGCGCGCGCCGCGGTCAACGCGCTGCTCGACGTCGCGGGGTCATCGGCCCAGCGCTGCCGCACTTTCCGGCTGCGCCGCACCCCCGAACTCGAGCCCCTGCGGGTGATCGACGCCGACCGCTATGCCAGGGGAATTCCCAATATGTTCGACGTCGCGATGTGATCCGCACCCCCGTCGCCCGGAGGGGCTGACGGAGCTCACACCGCTCCCGCACGCGGCCCGCGACCTCGCGCACATAGACTCGCGGCGTGGCAGACATCTCGGTGCGTGGGCGCCTGGCTTTGCGAGCGGCGGCGGCAGCGTCGTGGGCTTCGCAGAAGGCGGGCCGCGGCAAGGGTTCGATGATCGGCGGCCTGATCGCCTTGAAGATCGATCCGACGATCATGACGCAGCTCGGACGCGGCAGGCGAACGGTGCTGATCACCGGCACCAACGGCAAGTCGACCACCACCAGGATGACCACCGCGGCGCTCGGCACGCTCGGCCAGGTCGCCACCCAGGCCGACGGCGCCAATATGGACGCCGGCATCGTCGCGGCGCTGAGCGTGCACCAGGGTGCGCCGCTGGCCGCGATCGAGGTCGACGAGCTGCATCTGCCGCACGTCAGCGACGCGCTCGACCCGGCCGCCGTGGTGCTGCTGAACCTGAGCCGCGATCAGCTCGACCGGGTCGGCGAGATCAACATGATCGAGCGCAAGCTGCGCGCCGGGCTGGCCCGGCATCCCGACACCGTCGTCATCGCCAACTGCGACGACGTGCTGGTGGCCTCCATCGCCTACGACCACCCCAAGGTCGTGTGGGTGTCGGCGGGCAGCGGCTGGGCCGTCGACGCGACGAGTTGCCCGCGCAGTGGCGAGCCGATCGTCTGGGAGGGCGAGAACTGGCGCTCGACCGGCGCCGATTTCCATCGCCCGCAGCCGGATTGGTGGCTCGAGGGCGAAGACCTGTGCGGCCCCGACGGTTTCCGCGCTCCCCTGCACCTGGCGCTGCCCGGCCGGGCGAACCGCGGCAATGCGGCCCAAGCCGTCGCCGCCGCGGTCGCGATGGGCGCCGAGGCGACCAAGGCGACCGACGCCACCGGCACCGTCCGCGAGATCGCGGGCCGGTACCGCACCGTCACCGTCGGCGAGCACGACGCGCGGCTGCTGCTGGCCAAGAACCCCGCCGGCTGGCAGGAAGCGCTGTCGATGATCGAGCCGACCTCGGCCGGTCTGGTGATCGCGGTGAACGGGCAGGTGCCCGACGGCGAGGACCTGTCCTGGCTGTGGGACGTGCGGTTCGAGCACTTCGAAGGCGTGCAGGTGGTGGCGTCCGGCGAACGCGCCACCGACCTCGCGGTGCGCCTGACCTACGCCGGCGTCGAGCACACCCTCGTGCCCGACCCGCTGCGCGCCATCGCCTCCTGCCCGGCCGGGCACGTCGAGGTGCTGGCCAACTACACCGCGTTCCGCGATCTCAACCGTGACCTGGAGGCACGCGCATGAGCGAGTCGACCATCCGCATCGGACTGGTTCTGCCCGACGTGATGGGCACCTACGGCGACGGCGGCAACGCGCTCGTCCTGCGCCAGCGCCTGCGCATGCGCGGCTACGACGCCGAGATCGTCGAGATCACCCTCGCCGACCCGGTGCCGGACTCGTTCGACATCTACACCCTCGGCGGCGCCGAGGACTCCGCCCAGCGCCTGGCCACCCGGCACCTGCAGAAGTACCCAGGCCTGCAGCAGGCCGCGGCCAAGGGCGCCCCCGTCCTCGCGATCTGCGCCGCCATCCAGGTGCTCGGCAACTGGTACGAGACCTCGGCGGGCGAAAAGGTCGACGGCGTCAGCCTCTTCGACGTCACCACTTCCCCCCAGGCCACCCGCGCGATCGGCGAAGTCACCACCACCCCCGTCCTCGACGGCCTCTCCGCCCCCCTGACCGGCTTCGAGAACCACCGCGGCGGCACCCGCCTCGGCCCCGACGCCGCCCCGCTCGCCAAGGTCACCCGAGGTGTCGGCAACGGCGTAGGCGACGGCACCGAAGGCGTCGTCCAGGGTTCGGTCATCGGCACCTACCTCCACGGCCCCGCCCTCGCCCGCAACCCCGAACTGGCCGACCTCCTCATCGCCCGAGCCCTCGGCATCTCCCCCACCGACCTCGCCCCCCTCGACCTCCCCGAGGTAGACCGCCTCCGCCGCGAACGCCTCCGCGCTTAGCGGATCGTCAGCACGACAGCGAATCGACCTCGTAGCGAAGGCAGTACGGGTCCCGGGTGACGAGCGTCAGCTCCTCACACCGGGCCTGCGCCACCAGAATCCGATCGAACGGATCGCGGTGGATCAGCGGAAGCCGGGCCGCCTCGATCGCGTGCCTGGCATCGATCGGTAGCGGCAGGAACCCGCTCCCGACCACCCGTTCAGGCAAGTCGGCCGGACCGCCCAGCTTTCCCGACGCCTGCTTCAGCGCGATCTCCCAGACCGCGGCCGAGCTGACGTAGACGTCGGGATCGTGGTCGAGCCGTCCGCGAAGCTCCGCGTCAAGGGTGGGATCGTCGGTGAGCCACCACAGGATGACGTGGGTATCCAGCAGCAGGCTCATGCGTCGAAGTCGCGGGCGATTTCGGCGTTGGTCTCGGGCGAGTCCCAGCCCGGCGACAACTCGAGCCGACCGCGTAGCGAGCCACGGCCGGTCCGATTGACCCGGCGAGTCAACGGCACCACTTTGGCGACCGGAGTTCCGGCACGACTGATCACGATTTCCTCCCCCTGCTCCACCCGCTCGATGATGCGTGACAGGTTCGTCTTCGCGTCGTGAATATTGAATTGCTCCGCCGCGTTCCCTGCCATGACGCCTCCTTAGCTAAGAGGTTAGTCCGGTGGTTCGCGGCCGTCCACCACCGTCACTGGGTCCGCTAGGAACGCGGCAATGGCCGCAGCGACCGCCTCCACACCTGATCAACCACATATCTGAACTAGTTCTGACATACTGGAGGGCATGAGCGCGACAGCCACCTGGTCCGAGTTCCTGCGTGACCCGAATCGGATTATCGAGCAGATGGAAACGAACGGGGATGTGATCCTCGTTCGTCGTTCCGCGCCACCGGTTCGACTGTCGAACGCCGACGCCGAAGCGGCGGCCTCCGACGCGCTCGGCGTCCTGATGCAGCTGCTGACCGTCGCGATGAACGACGAAGTGCTGGAACGCATGGTGTCCCGGTTGGCCGTGGTGTTCCCATGGTTGGAGCTACTACCTGAGTCCGCCCGGATCGAGTTCGTCGGCGAGTTCCTCGCCATCGCGCGCGGCGGTATCTCGGTCGGCCGGGTCGATCGTCTCGGGACCACTCTCGAATCATGGAAGGAGCCCGCGCGCGCCTACGCCGACCCCGGGGTCAGCGTCGACGGCTCGGATCTGCACTACCTGGACACCCCTGAGGCAGTACCTGCTCCCGGAGACCAGGAGTGAGCCGCCGCTCGGAGGTGCCGAGACCGCTCAAACGGGCGGAGTTCGAGATCGTTTTCATCACCAGCCAGGCGCAGAAGGGCTGGACCGACTGCCTGGCGGCGGCACGCAACGCCATCGTCGACGCCTGGGACCAGCTCACGCGCGAGCCCGAATCTGTGTCGGCCCGGCTCTATCCACTCAAAGCGGATCTCCGATACGGCCAGTACCAGGGCCGCACCTTCGAACGTTTCCAGTACAAGTTCACCGACGGCGGGCGGCTCTGGTATTTCGTCGACCATGCGCCCAAGGGCAGCCGGACGGCGGGGCGCGTGCTGCTCGAGCGGTGCATGCCGGGCCACCCGAAGGAGACCGACTAGCGACGAACTGGCCGCCACATCTACGCAGCCCACGCCTGAGGACTCACTCGGCTGCGGCGACCGCCACCCGTGACTGTTTGCGGGTGATGAGGTAGCCGAAGGTGGCGGCGAGGGGGAACATGAGCATGCCGTAGATGGCGGCGGGGACGGCCATTTCGGTGCTGTCAAGGACGCTGACCGCGATGGTGATGGCGATCGTGCTGTTGTGGATGCCGACCTCCATCGAGCAGGCGATGGCCTGGCGGCGCCGTACCGCGAGGCCCCGCGGCACAAAGTAGCCGATGGTCAAACTGATCAGGCAGAACAGCACCGTAATCCCGCCGACCTGGCCGAGATAGCGGGTCATGCTGCCGGATTCGGAGGCAAGGGTGCCAACGATCACGAGCAGCAGAGTGAGGGCGGAGCCGATCCGCACCGGGCGGTCCATCCGGTCGGCGAACGCCGTTGACCAGCGCCGCACCAGCATGCCGATGACGACCGGGACCAGCACGATCGCGAACACCTGGACCACCTTGCTGAACTGCAGGCCGACCGATTCGCCGCCATCGGCGGGGTCGAAATAGCCGATCGCGAAGTTGGTCACCAGCGGCACGGTGACGACGGCGATGACCGAGTTCACCGCGGTCAGTGACACATTGAGCGCCACGTCGCCACGGAAGAGATGGCTGAACAAATTCGCCGTCGTTCCACCCGGCGAGGACGCGAGCAACATCATGCCGACCGCGAGGATCGCGGGCAGATCGAACAGCAGCACCAGCCCGAAGGCGACGATCGGCAGCGCGATCACCTGGCAGAGCAGCGCGATCGCGACGATCCGCGGGCTCTTCGCGATCCGGGTGAAGTCGGCGACGGTGAGCGAGAGTCCCAAGCCGAACATGATCACGGCCAAGGCCAGTGGCAATCCGACGGAAACCAGGGGTGAGTTCATAGCCATCCTCATCGAGCATCCCGGGCGACCCCGGTTTGAGACTCATTCGTCTCAATGAGTGAGGGTAGACAGCTGTGACCTACATCGCAGTGGAATCGCGGTATTACGCGACCACTGATTGCGCGGGCGTCGCGGTGCTGCGTTCACACAGCTCGTGGACGAAGCGCATCTTCTCCAGGACATGATCGGGCAGGACGAACGGGTAGAGATCGTCGTGTCCCATCGAGCGGTTGACCATGTTCAGCGACCAGGCCAGCGGCAGCCAGAGTTCGATGATCTTGTCGAAGCCGGCGCGCCCGACCTGGGGCCGATCCAGGGTGGCGCCCGCGGGGGCGATTCCGAAGGCGGCGGCGGTGTCGAGGGTGTCGCGGATGTGCAGGTAGTGGGCGAAGGTCTCGGCCCAGTCCTCCGCGGCGTGCATGGTCGCGTAGGACGACACGTAGTCGTCTTCCCAGCCGGGCGGCGCGCCCTGCGAGTAGTGCCGGTTCAGCGCCTCCTGGTAGTCGGCGAACGGCTCGCCGAACAGATCGCGGAACCGTCGCAGCGCTTCGTCTCCGGTGACCAGCACGGTGAAGTAGTAGTGGCCGATCTCGTGCCGGAAGTGGCCGAGCAGGGTTCGGTACGGCTCGTCCATCTCGACCCGCAACTGCTCGCGGTGCGGGTCGCTCGCCTCGGCCAGGTCGAGGGTCACGACACCGTCGATATGGCCGGTGAGCACGCCGCTGGTGCGGCTGGAGAGCAGGTCGAAGGCGAGCCCGTGCTCGGGATCGGCGTCGCGGCCGACGATCGGCAGGCCGAGTTCGACCAGTTCGAAGATCAACCGGCGCTTGGCCGCCTCGGCCTCGGCGAACGCGGCAAGGCCGTCGGCGTCGGCGTCGTTGGGCCGCGTGCGGGTGAGCGCACACGACTCGCACAGCATCGGCCCCGTGGTGTCGCCGGATCGCGAAACCAGCCAATTGCATTGCGCCACATGCAGGTTGTCACACAACCGGAACCGGTCGCCGCAGACGACGCCACCCGCGTGATCGACCAGCGGATCGCCGATCACCACCAGCGCCCGTTCCCGCAGACTGAACCCCAGCGGGCTCGAGCACGACAGGCACACCGAGTTCTCGAAAGCCAGCTGCTGTCCGCAATTCGGGCAGACGAAATCACGCAAGGGACTACACCTCCACCGGGGCTACATCGACCGAGACCGTGATCGTGGACTGTTTGGCGTCGGTGTAGATGATGCCACGCAGCGGCGGAACATCCTGGTAGTCGCGCCCCCACGCCACGGTCACGTACCGCTCGTCGGCGAACTGGTCGTTGGTGGGATCGAAGGCGATCCAGCGGCCGGTGCGGTCGGTCTCGTCGGTGCCGGGCAGCCAGACCGCGGCCCACGCGTGGGTGGCGTCGACCCCGACCATGCGCTCCTTGCCCGGCGGCGGATCGGTGGCGAGGTAGCCCGAGACGTAGCGCGCGGCCAGCCCCCGCGACCGCAGGCAGGCCGCGCCGATCCGGGCGAAGTCCTGGCAGACACCCTCGCGGGCGGCGAAGACGTCGGCGACGCTGGTGCTCACGGTCGTCGAGCCGGAGCGGTACCGGAAATCCTCGTTGATGCGGGTGTTCAGCTCGGCGACCGCGGCGAGCAGCGGCCTGCCCGCCGGGAAACTCCGCGCGGCGTAGGCGGCGACCTCCGGGGTGATCTCGGGCGGCAGCAGGTCGAGGGTGAACTCGATAGCCAGCGGGCCGGTGGCGACGCTCGGCCTGGCCTGCTCCCACGGCAGGTCGGCGCCCGGCATCGTCGACGGATGGTCGCCGTCGACGTCGACGAGCGATTCGCCGGCGACCTCGAGCCGCCGATGTTCCGATGTCACATGGAAAAACGTCGTCGTATTGCCGTAGACATCGGTGCCGACGGATCGGTCCGACGGCACCGGGTCGATGTGGATATCGTGCTCGAGCAGCCGCTGACCGGCGAATTCGCGCGGGGTCAGATACGCGCGGCCGTAGGAGCTGGTGACTTCGTCGGAGTAGCTGTAGGTGGTGCGGTGCACCACCCGGTACCGCCTGCTCATCCGACCATCCTGGTGTTGCCCCACAGCGGCTGGATCGCCACCGGCACAGCGAGTTTGGTCGTCTCGAACGACTCCGACAGCTTGCGCAACCGCAAGTGCACCCCCTCCAGCAGTTCCACCAGCTCGGTGCGCACGCCCTCGGCGTCGGTGGTTTCCAGCTCGGCCGGGTCGATGCGGCGCAGCATGCGCTGGGCGTCGGCGAGCAGCCGCTGCGACCTGGACGCGCCGGAACCACCCGGCAGCGCCTGGAAGTCGGCTTCGAGCCGATCGAGCTGGTACACCAGCGATCGCGGGTTGCCCGCGTCGAACAGCAGCAGCCCGGCCAGCGCGGCGACGTGCGCCGAATCACGGTGGCGACGGCGGTAACTCACCGCGGACTCGGTGGCGACGAGCACCGAATCGGCGACCACCCGCTCCACCTCGGGCGGATGCGCCTGCGCCAGTGCGGCATTGAGCAGCGAGGTGAGCGCGAGTCCGCGTTCGATGCGCTTGCCGATGTCCATGACGTACCAGCCGGTGTCACGCACCAGCGATTCCGCGCCGATGCCCGACAGCGACAGCAGCGCGGCCAGCGTCAGCGAGTGCACCGAGGACAGCGCTGTCTCCTGTTCGGTACTGGCACTCCGGAATTCGGCCAGCGCGCGATCGACGGCGCCCACGATCATCCAGGTGTCGCCGGAGAGCTGGTCACGCACGGCGCGCGCCGTCGAACCGTAGTGGTCGACGGCGTAGGACAGCGAGCCGGGCAGATGCCGGTCCCCGGTGAGCGTGGCCAGGTACTGGAAGCCCTCGGCCGAGGCGCCGGCGACGGCTTGCGGTTCCGCGCTGACCGCCTTTCCCGAAACCTTCGGACGTGCACCGGCTTTCACTTGATCGCGCCGAGCTGCCTCGCGATCGCCATCCTCCGCGGGCTCCCCGCCCCGCTCCGCGGCACTGCCCGTAGTGCGCAGGGCACGTGCCAGCGCACTGGTCCCGGCGCGCTCCCACAGCGCCACCGACTCGGTATCGCCGGAATCGACTTCCGCCGCAGTCGGATTCACCTCTACACCCGCGTCGTCGGCACTGGAACTCGACCCGTCGTCGGCCTGGACCTCCACCCGGACGAGCGCGCCGACAGGCCCGGTCCCGTTGGGCAACACCGATTCCGGCGCGACCGTGCCCGTGGTCACCGACAGCGCCCGCATCAGGATCGGCAACGCCTCCGCCCCTTCCAGCCAAGGCCGGTAGCGATAGTCCTGGTAGACGTCGTGGGTCGCGGCGAGCAACCGGACCACCGCTTCGGCGCGTTCGCTGTAGCGGCCCATCCAGAACAAATCGTTGAGCACGCGCGGCGAACTGATCGCCTCGACGACCGGCACCGCCCGGCGCAGCCGTTCCTCGTGCGGTGCGTCGGCGGCGACGGCGGGCGCGGTCGCGGGTGCGGCGCGCACCCAGACATCCTTGGCCGCCACCTTGATCACGCTGCGCGACGGTTCCAGCCGCATCCGCTGCTGGCCGAGCCCACCCGACATGGCCGTATAGCCACCGCGCCGGGCCAGCGAGAACAACCGCATGCCCACCGGAGCGGGCGCGATCCCCGCCCCACCCTCGACCGCGGGCGCGACCGAGAACTCGGCGGGTTCCTGACCGACCCATTTCCACCGCTCGGCCTCGATCCGCGCGGCGAGTTCTTCGCGTTCGGCGGCGGCCAGGCTCGGTCCGAAGATCGTCGATCCGTCGACGGCGGAACGGAGCACCAGGTCACCGAGGTTCGCGACGAGGTGCGCGCGCTCGGTGTCGTCGCCGCCCCAGTAGGCGGGCATCCCGTCGAGCAGCAGGTCGGTACCGAGGACCGAGCGGGCGATCCGCGGCAGGAACGCGCTCAGCGCGGGCGATTCCAGCAGGCCGCTGCCGAGGGTGTTGACCACCGTGACAGCGCCCCGCCGCAGCACCTCGACGAGCCCCACCACGCCGAGGCGCGAATCGGGACGCAGGTCCAGCGGATCGGAGAACTCGGCGTCGACACGGCGCAGCACCACGTCGACCCGTTCCAGACTGCCCAGCGACCGCATCCACAGCGCGCCATCGCGCACGACCAGGTCGGCGCTCTCGACCAGCGGGAAGCCGAGTGTCTGCGCGAGATAGGCCTGGTCGAAGGCGGTTTCGGAGTGCGAACCCGGGCTCAGCACGACGACGACCGGTTCCTCGCCGTCGGCCAGCTCGGGCGCGGCTTCCTCGAGCATCAGCCGCATGGCCCGCGCGAACGGGGTGATCGGGCGCGGGCCCGCGTGCTCGAACGCCTCGGGGATGGCCGAGGCGACGACGCGGCGGTCGGCCAGCGCGTAGCCGGCGCCCGACGGCGCCTGCGCCCAGTCGGCCAGCACCCGGAACTGCCCGTCGCTCCAGCGGCTGATGTCGCAGGCGTGCAGGAACAGCTGGTGGGTGCCGGGGATGGTGATGCCGTGCGCGGCCCGCACATACCCGGTGTTGCCGAACACGATCTCGGGCGGCAGCAGGCCGGAGGCGATCAGCCTGCGCGGGCCGTAGACATCGGTGAGCACCTCGTCGAGGACCAGCGAGCGTTGCACCAGACCGATTTCCAGGCGGGTCCAGTCGTCGGCGGAGACCAGCAGCGGGATCGGGTCGAGCCGCCACGGCATGGGCGTCGGCGCGTCGTCGGCGAGCCCGACCTCGGTGTAGGTGACGCCGTCGTCCTCGATCTGCCTGCGCACCCGGTGATCGATCCGGCCGAGTCCGCTGGTGCCCTGGTCGACGAAGTCGGCCGAGAGCTCCGACCACATCGACCGCACCCGGCCGCGTCCGTCGACCAGTTCGTCGTAGTAGGCCCGGGTCGGCCTGCCACATTCGTCGTAGCGCGCCCCCGCCTTGCTCTCGGCCCGGTACCGCGCGAACTGCTCGGCAGCGTCCTTGGCGGCGCGGGCGCCGCGGTGTTCGCGGCCCCCTGTGTCC
>NZ_JBHXMY010000056.1:0-18418 GCF_042720195.1 Nocardia sp. NPDC058497
CCGCCGGGCCCGCTGACCGTTTAGAGCGAAGTCGAGCTAGGAACCGGCGCCCGCGCGGTCGCGCGCCTTGCGGCGCGACAGGTCGCGAGCACGCTCGTTGGCGCCCAGCACCACCTTGCGCACGCGGACCACCTCGGGGGTGACCTCGACGCACTCGTCGCCCGCACAGAACTCCATCGCCAGCTCCAGGTCGAGCTGCAGCGGCTTGGCCATGGTCTCGAACGTGTCCGCGGTCGCGCTGCGCATGTTCGTCAGCTTCTTCTCGCGGGTGACGTTGATGTCGAGATCCTCGGCACGCGGGTTGATGCCGACGACCATGCCCTCGTAGGTGTCCGCGCCGGGCTCCACGAAGAACTGACCACGGTCGGCCAGCTGAATCATCGCGAACGGGGTGACGGTGCCCGCGCGGTCCGACACCAGCGAACCGGTGTGGCGGGCGCGGATCTCGCCGGCCCACGGCGCGTAGCCGTGCGAGACGGCATTGGCGATACCGGTGCCGCGGGTCTCGGTGAGGAACACCGTGCGGAAACCGATCAGGCCACGCGACGGCACGATGAACTCCATGCGCACCCAGCCGGCGGCGTGGTTGCTCATCTGCACCATCTTGCCCTTGCGGGCGGCCAGCAGCTGGGTGATCGCGCCCAGGTACTCGTCGGGGCAGTCGATGGTCAGCTCTTCGAACGGCTCGTGCACCTTGCCGTCGACCTGCTTGGTGACCACCTGCGGCTTGCCGACGGTCAGCTCGAAGCCCTCGCGGCGCATCTGCTCGACCAGGATGGCCAGCGCCAGCTCACCACGGCCCTGCACCTCCCAGGCGTCGGGACGGCCGATGTCGAGCACGCGCAGCGACACGTTGCCGATCAGTTCCTGGTCCAGGCGCGACTTCACCATGCGGGCGGTCAGCTTGTGGCCCTGCACCCGGCCGACCAGCGGCGAGGTGTTGGTGCCGATGACCACCGAGATGGCGGGCTCGTCGACGGAGATGCGCGGCAGCGCGACCGGGTTCTCGATGTCGGCGAGGGTGTCGCCGATCATGATGTCCGGGATGCCGGCGATGGCGACGATGTCACCGGCGACGGCGACCTCGCCCGGCTGCCGCTCGACACCGATGGTCTGCAGCAGCTCGGTGATCTTGACCTGCTTGGCGCCGTCGGCGTTGATCCAGGTGACGTTCTGGCCCTTGCGCAGCTCGCCGTTGTGCACGCGAACCAGCGCCAGGCGGCCGAGGAAGGCCGAGGCGTCGAGGTTGGTGACGTGGGCCTGCAGCGGAGCTTCCGGGTTGCCCTTGGGCGCCGGGATGTTCTCCATGAGCACGTCGAACAGGGCGTCGAGGTTCTCGGCGGCGGGCGCCGAACCGTTCTCGGGACGCTCCTTGGAGGCCTTGCCCTCACGGCCGGAGGCGTAGAGGACCGGCAGGTCCAGCGCCAGCTCGGCGGCTTCGGCGGCCTCGTCGTCGAGGTCGGAGGCCAGGTCGAGCAGCAGGTCGTGCGACTCCTCGACGACCTCCTCGATCCGGGCGTCGGGGCGGTCGGTCTTGTTGACGACCAGGATCACCGGCAGCTTGGCCGCGAGCGCCTTGCGCAGCACGAACCGGGTCTGCGGCAGCGGGCCCTCGGAGGCGTCGACGAGCAGCACGACACCGTCGACCATGGACAGGCCGCGCTCGACCTCGCCACCGAAGTCGGCGTGGCCGGGGGTATCGATCACGTTGATGACGGTGACGGAACCGTCGGAATGGTGGCGGTGGACCGCCGTGTTCTTGGCGAGAATGGTGATGCCCTTCTCGCGCTCGAGATCTCCGGAGTCCATGACCCGGTCGACCAGTTCGGCTCGCTCAGCGAACGCGCCCGACTGACGAAGCATGGCGTCGACCAGCGTCGTCTTGCCGTGGTCGACGTGGGCCACGATGGCGACGTTGCGAAAATCGCGTGTAGACGACACGCCTCAATCCTCCTGCTGTTGGTGTATTGGCGCGCATTCATCTGGCATCGCGGCCTGTTACACCGTACCGGTACGAGAGTGGCACGCACGTGTCAGGCTTTGTACTTAGGGTACGCTAACCCGCATGGGCAAGGTGAAGGCGAAGAAGGTTTCCAGCCTCAAGCCTAAGAAAAAGTGCTGCAGGAAGAAGACGCGGTGCTTCAAATGCCCCGTCGTCATCATGCGAATGAAGAAGGCCGAGGCCGCCGGAGTGTGCGGTAAAGATCTCAAAAAGGCGCTGAAGAAGGCGCGCGCGGCCTGAGACGCATCGACGGCGGGCGATGCGTGCTGCCCGAACGAGGCGTAGAACTGCTGGTATGGGTAAACCGGCATTGCTCTCCGACCCCGAGATCACCATCGCCCTGGCCACGCTGCCGGAGTGGTCGCGTGACGGCGACGCGATCACCCGCACATTCAAGGCTTCCTCTTTCCCGGCAGGCATTGATCTGGTCCGCCGGGTCGCCGTGGCCGCCGCGGCGGCCGACCACCATCCCGACATCGATATCCGGTGGCGCACACTGCGTTTCACCTTGAGCACGCACTCCGTGGGTGGCCTGACCGCGAACGACACCGCGCTCGCGCACACCATCGACGAGATCGTCGGCGGCTGAACCTCAGCCCGCCGGAACTTCGACCGCGGGCCGGCGGGCGATGGCGCGCGCCTGCGTGCGCAGGGTGTCGCGGCCGTGCCAGACCAGCCAGCCCAGCAGCACGAACACCCCGATGACGTCGACCGCGCCCAGCCAGGCCAGCGGCCACGGCCGCGGGATCGTCCAGATGGTCGGCTGCGCGAACGACAGCACCCACGGCACGCCGATCAGCATCGTCAGCACCCAGAACCCGGCGATGATCCGGGCGGTGCGCTCGGCGCGCAGCGGCCCGTACAGCAGCCACAGCACGGTCGGGATCAGCCAGACCCAGTGGTGCGACCAGGAGATCGGCGAGATCATCACGCCGAACAACTGCACGAGCACCAGGGTGCCGAGCCGGTCGTCCGGGCCGAGCGTGCGCCACGCCAGGAACGCCAGCACCACCGTGACCAGCACCGCGGCGATCCACCACGGTCCCGACTGCACGTCGTAGCCGAGGATCCGGCTCAGCGTGCCGCGCAGCGACTGATTCCAGACCGAGCCGACCGGCCCGATCCGGTCGGCGTCGCCGAGCAGCGTGCCGAAGTAGCGCCGCGCCTCGTGCGCGTTGATGAGAAAGCTCACAGCGACCGTCAGACCGAATGCCGCCGCCGACCACAGCACCGTCGCCCAGCGGCGGCGGGCGACGAAGTACAGGCCGGTGATGGCGGGCGTCAGCTTGATGCCGGCGATCACGCCGACCAGCGTGCCCGAGATCCACCAGCGCGCACTGCGCACCGCCAGCATCGCGCCGAACACCAGGAACACGTTGACCTGGCCGTAGTCGATGGTGGTCCGCACCGGCTCGAGCCAGACGCCCAGCGCCGTCCACCCGACCGCCGCGGTGATCCAGCGCGTCTGCCTGGCCCGTTCGGCGCCGATCAGCAGTTCGAAGCTGATCCGGATGACGCCGTAGAGCGCGGCGACCGTCGCCAGCATCCAGCCGACCGCGACCGCAGCGAACGGCAGGTAGTGCAGCGGGAAGAAGACCAGCGCGGCGAACGGCGGATAGGTGAACGGCAGCGGGAAGTCCGGCGTCTTCTCCGCGTAGGTGAAGTCGTAGAGCCGATCGGTGAGCAGCGCGGCCGACCCGTCGACATAGACGTGCAGGTCGACGACATTGAGCCCGTTCTTCGCGAACAACATCCAGCACAGCCTGGCGAGCACGGACAATCCGAGCAGCGCGAGAGCCCATCGGAGGTGTCGGTTCAATGCCAGGCTTTCGGTCGTGTGGGTGGCGTCGGCGCCGCGTCGCGTTGCTGCGATCACTTTAACCGTGCGGGCGCGGGCGGCCGCGCGCACGGGTTGACGCGTGGGCGCGCGACACCATCGGTAACATTTGCATCAACATCCCCAGTCGTCACAGCAGTCAGGGCTAGCGTCGATGAGCGGGGCTCGGTCGGTACGCCGCCACGGGCCGGGCGGCTGTACAACACGGCAGCGATGTCCTTTAGAGTGACCCCGACATCGAAGGGCTCGACACCCTCGCCCCATCGCAACACCGAGGTAAGGACGGCTGGACAAGTGCTTCGTAGCCGAGGATCGCGGATCGCAACGACCGCAGTCGCCATTGCGGCAAGTGCCATGCTCGCCGCGCCGGCGTCGACCATCGCCGCTCCCGCGCCTGCCCAGCAGGCAGCGCCGATCAGCGTTCCAATGGTGCCCGAGGGCGTCCCGGTCGACGCGCTCGCCGCCTTCGCCCCCGCCGTCGTCGGCCTGATCGCCGGCCCCGCCGACGTCGCCAGCCCGCAGACCGCCCTGCTCGACCAGGCGCGCGCCCTGCTGGCCACCCTGAACCTGCCGCCCGCCATCAAGGCCACGCTCGAGCGGATCATCACCTTCCTCGACGGCAGCGGCGGCGGCGGTCCCGACCTTCCGCAGGACGGCCCGGTCATCGCGCAGTTCCTGTACCCGACGATCGGCAAGGGCTGCATCGGTGACAGCGCCGACTCGGTCGGCACCGCGCTGGCCGTCGCCGGTCCCGCCCAGCTGCCCCCGCCCGGCGTCGCCGCCGGTCAGGCCGGTTTCGTGTTCACCGCGCTCGGCACCAAGGCGCCGACCGCCGAGCAGAACCCGCCGATGACGGTGCAGTGGCTCAACCTCGATACCCGCCAGTCGGCGGTGCAGACGCTGACCGACGAGGCCAAGATCAACCCGGGCGGCCCGGCCACGCTGTCTGCCATCGCGAACACCGGCCACGGGCGCGTCGTCGCCGTCGTCTCCGGTTCGCTGACCACGCAGGCCGAGGGCGCCGCGCCGCGCACCTGCAACTTCCTGCCGACCCTGGGCTTCTTCACCGTCTAGGCCATCGACGCACCGAGCCCGGTCCGTTCCCCTCGGGAACCGGCCGGGCTCTGTCGTTGTCAACGGGTTCCCGCGGGCATCCCGATGTGGTAGACCGAGAACCATGGCGACCACGCAAGGTTCACCCCGCGCTGCTCGGTCGATTCGGAGCCGGCGCTCCAGCCGTTCCATCCTGTCTTATCGATCCGAGGGCTCGATCCTGTCGATCGGTTCGGCCTACTCGGTGCTGTCGATCGGCAGTGTCGGTTCGGTGCTGTCCATCGGCTCGGTCGGCTCGTTGGGATCGGCGATCTCATCCGGCTCGTTCGCGAGCATCGGCTCGGCGTTGTCCGGCCTGTCGCGCTGGTCTCTGCTGTCGTGGCGCGGTGTATGCGCCGAACCCGACGACAGAATGGCGCTGCGAGTGATCCCCGACGACGAGCCGGATCTGCGGCTCGCGCCGACCTGCCACTGCCAGACCTAGGCGTAGCGGGTCGCGATCGCGGCGGCGCGGTCGCGCAGGGCAGTGCGCAACGACTGCGGAGCCACAGCTTCCGCGTCCGTCCCGAGCTGCCACAGCGCCCATTCGGCGTGACGTGCGTCTTGGAAGGCCACCTCCATCCGCAGCCAGCCGTCTGCGTCGGGCTCCTCGGTGCGCACAGCCAGTGCGGTGCTGACCAGTTCCTCCCGCCGCGCCGGGTTTACCCGGACCAGCACAGCGAGCTGGTCGCCGCCAGTCCGGAACCGCGTGCTGCGTTCCCGCCAGGCCAGATCCAGGTCGACCCGGTCCGGTCGCTGTGCCGGTTCGGCGAGTTCCTCGGCAGCCAGCACCCGCGACAGCCGATAGGTCCGCTCCGCGCCGGATCTCAGGGCCAGCAGGTACCCCTGGTCGCGCACGACGACCAGCCCGATCGGGTCCACCGTGCGCCACGTCGGGTCCTGGTCGATGGCCGCGTAGTGGATGCGCAGCTTGTTTCCGGCGAAGACCGCGCGCCGGACCTCGGCCAGGATCGTGCCGGGCACTTCCTCGGCAACGACCCGACGCGAGAGCAGATCGGTCTCGGGGTCGATGAGCAAGCGCTCGGCCACGTCGGCCGCGGTGTTTCGATAGCTGTCGGGCAGCGCGTCGACGACCTTGAGCATCGCCGAGGCCAGCGCCGAGCCGAGGCCGAATGCCTGTGCGCCGCGCCGTGATCCGGCGACCAGCAGGGCCAGCGCCTCGTCATGATTCAGCCCGGTGAGCTCGGTCCGAAACCCGGGGAGCAACGCGAAACCGCCGTGCCTGCCACGTTCGGCGAAGACCGGGACACCGGCCGAAGACAGCGCCTCGATATCGCGCAACACGGTGCGGGTGGACACTTCCAGCTCGTCGGCGAGCTCGGTCGCGGACAGCCGACCCCGCTGGCGCAGCAGCAGCACCAGCGACACCAACCGGTCCGCACGCATACGAAAAATCTACCGGGAATACACGACACAGGATGTCGTGATTCGTTGGGAGGCTTACCACCACGTACTTCGAACGAATCGAATGGAGCTGGCAGTGGAACGAACGGCAGTCAACCCGGTGACGTGGTCGGTGGACATGGGATTCAACCAGGGTGAGCTCGTCTCGGGTCACACCCGAACCCTGTACTGCTCCGGGCAGACCGCGATGAGCAGCGAGGGCAAGCCCGAGCACGACGGTGACATGGCCGCGCAGCTGGCGCTGAGCATCGACAACGTGGAGGGTGTGCTCAAAGAGGCAGGAATGACGCTGGCGAACCTGGTGCGGCTCAACGTCTACACCACCGATGTCGATCTGCTGTTCCAGCACTACGGCGTGCTGGCGTCACGGTTGGGCGCTGCCGGGGTGGCGCCGGCGACCACGATGCTCGGGGTCACCCGGCTGGCGATCCCCGGCCAGCTGATCGAGCTGGAGGGAACCGCCGTCGACTGATGTCACCTCGCCGCCTCCGGGAGTACTGCCGGGGGCGGCGAGTTCACCACTGGCCGTAATCCTCGGCCAGCACCCGGTTCAGATCGACGCCGACACCGTCGATGTCGCGCTTGTCGATCTCGAACTGATGCAGCTGCGCACCGGGGTGCACGTAACCCTTCGGAGTTCCCCAATTGTGCTGCCAGAACCAGGAACCCAGACCGGCGTCGAGCGCGCGGTCGATGGTCGGAGTATTGGCGTAGATACCGACGAGTTCGGCGCCGAGCACCGACCGCCACCCTTCGATATAGGGCGCGATCATCTCGTCGAATTCCGCTTCGGACGGGTTGTCGTCGATGGAGGCGTAGATCGGCGCGGTGTCGGGACCACCCGCCGCGGTGTGCAGCGCCCAGCCGCGTTCGGCGTGCTGCTTGCCCGCTTCCAGCCCGCCACGCCAGTCGGCCGTCGGTCCCTTGCCGAACTGGTAGTTCGACACGATCGACAACCCCGCCGACATCAGGTCCTCGACCTCGGCGGCAAGCAGGGGCTTGCCTTCCATCCACTCCGCGCCCGGCCTGCGGTCGGAGACATAGCGGATCACGCCGATGTGCCCGGCGGCCCTGATCGATTCGGCGGACGGCACGCCCGCGGCGTAGTCGACGAGGGTGCCGAAGGATTGCGCCGCGGCGGGCGCGGCGGACACACCGAGACCGACAGCGGCCGCGGCGGCGGTGAATCCGAAGAATTCCCGCCTGGTCACCGGAACAGAACGCATCGCAGGACTCCTTCGCGCAACCCGACCCTCAACCGGCAGCGTGCCCGGCGCGCCTTCCCCGTTTCCCGCGCGCCGGGAGCCTCGAACGTTCACTCATTTCACCACAACCCCAGGGGAACCGCCAGAACCAAAAGTCACTTTCGTCCCAGCAGTCACACGGGTCAGGTGGCGCTGTCGATGGCCGCGCCCACGTCGATGGTGCGGCCCGTCGGGTCGGCCAGCTCGGTGCTGACCACGGCGACGACCTGCGCCACCACTTGCCGCTTGATCCCGGCCAGCCGGGCCAGGGTGGCCGCGCGCAGCCCTTTCGCCGTGAACTCCATCGAGATGTCCTCGAGCGCGGGCGGCGGCACGTCGATGACGATCTGCAGCGGCTCGGCGGCCCTGGCCGTGAGGACCAGCGGAATCTCCAGGTCGGCGCGGTAGTGGTTGGCCTTGAGCACGTCGACGGTGATGTCGAGCCCCACCGGCAGCGTCATGTCGAACACGCGCGCGGCACCCGGCTCCGCCACCCCGCGATCGATCACGCGCGGCTGCTCGATCGCACCGCGCACGGTCACCGTGGCCGCGCCACGCGGGCCCTCGGACAGCGGGCCGACCACGATCTCGCTGCCCGCCATCTGCGCGACCACGTCGTGCACCCGGTCCCTGGTGACGATGTCGGCGAAGAACCGCAGGCCGAACTCACGGAAGTCGATCCACTCGAAGACGGTGTCGTGGCGATGCGGTGAGCGGTAGCCGTCGAGGATCGCCTCGATGTCGAAGACCCGCTCGGAACGGACCTTCGGGTCGCCGACGATGGCGTTGACCCGGTTCGCGACCTCGCGCTGCACCAGGCCCGCGATCGGGTCGAGCAGCATTTCCCACGCGGTATCGATGGCCTCGGCGCGCAGCGTGAAGCTCACGTCCCTGGCGGTCACCGGGGCGACGTCGATCACCACCAGCAGGGGTTTGGCGGTGCGCGCGTGCAACGTCAGCCCGATCTCCACCTTGGCGGCCAAGCCCAGCTTGCGGCCGCCGAGCACGAGGTTGACGGCCAGCGTCAGCGGCACCCGCACCCCGAAGGTGAGCGCGTCACCGGGATTGCGGGTGACGACGGGGGTCCCGAGCGTGCCCTCGGCGACGAAGCCGGCCAGTCCGGCGGGGCCGAGCGAGAACGGTCCGATCGTCACCCCACGGCCGGTCATGCCAGCGACGGCCGCCGCGATGCGCTCCTCGGTCACCGCGTAGGTGACGAAACGCTCGCCGAAATCGGCATACTCGATCCACCTCGGGTCTCGCCGTGCCTCCCCGGCCACCTTCTCGCGCACATCGAACACGGTACGTGACGAAGGGAAACCCCCGGTTGGTGGCACAACTCCCCCCGTCCTGCCGATGAGGGGGAAGCAGGACGGAGGGGTCGGCCGGGGCGCTGCCGGGCGCCACCGATTCCATCGTACGGGTACCCGCGAAGTACCGCCGTTCTGGATCACATCAGTTGTCTTGAGCGACAATCGATTTCAGAAACGCCCGTAACCCACCAGATCGGCGGTTTCGGCGAGTTCGATCGTCCGGACCCGGACCGAGCCCATCTCGTTGCCGCCGATGGTGGTGATCGAATCGCCGTCGGCCTTCAGCACGATGTTGGTGTGCTGACCCAGCGGACTCGACGGGCCGTAAAGCACCACATCACCCAGGCGCGGCCGGTAGCCGACGTCGCCCGGCGTGAACCGGCCGACGCTCTGGTAGTACTCCTGCAGCGTGTAGACCCCGGGAATGCGCCACGACCCGGAGTTCGGGTTGGCCAGCGGCCTGCCCGCCGCGCGCATCGTCCAGCTGACGAAATCGGCGCACCAGGCTTCCTCGACGCCCTCGGCGTATTTCGGACCGTCGCCGGGGTGCTCGTATTCGCGGCGCAGCACGTCGACCAGGGCCAGTTGCTGTTCGTCGAGGTGTTCGCTGTCCAGCGTCGGGAACGGCTCGCCCCAATCGTGCTGCCACCACACGAGTCCGACGACCACCACGGCCGTCACCGCGAGCAGCCCGGAGATCCCGAGCAACCAGCGCGCTGTGCGGCCGGTAGGTCCGGCCTGTACTTGCGTCATCGCCCCCCGCTTTCGTTCTGTCTTCTGCCTCTAAGACGAACCGGGGGCGCCCGTGGTTCCCGGATCGGGTCACGGGATAGTGGGCTCCGGAGCGGGCCGGGTGGAAGCACGATCACCGGGTGGACCCCTGCGCCACCCGGGTATCGGCTCGCTACCACGCTCTCGGCGCGCATCCAGCGTGCGTGCCGTCCCCTCCGGCGACGTCCACGCACGGGGCGCGGACGTGGTCTCGAACACGTACCGCTCCGGAACCCACCGACCTGACCAGCGCGGACACCGGCCTGGATCACCGTGCTGCGCTGAACTGGTAGCCGTGCGGTTCCCCGCCCGGCTGTGAGAATTTTTGCGAACGCTTTACTCTCGGTCAAGCTAGACGACTGTCCCAATTTGTCCCAGCGACCAGGAAGAGGAAGTGGCGTGGAGGACCCGCATGCGCCGATCGCGCGCTTCCTTCGCGAACGCCGCGAATCCGCCGGGCTGACGAGAGCGGCACTCGGCGCCCTCGCGGGTGTCTCGCCCGCGCTCATCCAGAAGATCGAGCAGGGCACCCGCGCCCCCACGCTCGAGGCACTGACGGCGCTGTGCGACGGGTTGGCGATTCCCGACCCGTTCCGCGACCACCTCGTGTCGCTGTCACTGTCGCATCGATACGACAAACCGGCACCGGTCGAGGCGGCTGTCCCCGCGACCGAGCGCAAGCTCCTCGACAGCATCACCCATCCGGCCAGCCTGCAGGTTTTCCCCACCTTCGATATCTTGGCGATCAATGCCGCCTGGGCGCGGCAGTTCCCGGGGCTCGCGCCGGGGATGACGCTGCTCGAATGGATGCTGCTCGACCCGGCGGCCCGCTCAGTGGTCATGGAATGGGAACGACAGGTCCACGCGAGTGTCTTCAGTTTCCGGATGACAAGCCCTGGCCTGGTGCCGCAGACGCGGATCGACGAAATCGTCACGTCCTGCTCCCGTGCCCAGGAGTGGAATCGCCTGTGGACGACCGAGCCGCAGCCGCCCTATGGCATCGATGACCCCGAACTCCTGGTGCGCGACATCGACACCGGCGAACCGACACCGCTGGCGTTGCACAACCTGGATTTCACAATGCCACGCCGCACTTGGTCCTTGGTTGTCCTGGTGCCGAAGACGACCGCCTAGTCTCCTTTCTGGCCCTGCCTATTGCCCTTGTGCCCACCGGCCCGAAAGAGGATTGCGAACGTGGACAACCCGTATCCGCCGATCGCGCGGTACCTGCGCGAACGCCGGGAATCCGCAGGGCTGACCCGCGCCGCGCTCAGCGCCGCGGCCGGTATCTCCCCCGCACTCATCCAGAAGATCGAGCAGGGCACGCGCACACCGACCGTGGAGGCCCTCACCTCGCTGTTCGACGCGCTGGAGGTGCCGGACCTGTTCCGCGACCACCTGGTGTCGCTGTCACTGGCCGACCGCTACGACAGCCCACCGCCCGACACCGCGGGTGAGGTGCCCGCCGCCGATCTCGTCCTGCTCGACGCGATGCCCTACCCCGCCAGCCTGCAGGTGTACTCGACCTTCGACATCGTCGCGGCGAACGCGGCGTGGGAACGGTACTTCCCCGGCCTGAGCGCGGGCACGACGCTGCTCGAGTGGATGCTGCTCGACCCGCGCTCGCGCACCGCGATGCTCGATTGGAAAACCCAGGTCCACCTGTGCGTCTACGGCTTCCGGGTGATGAGCCCCGGCGTCGCGCCGCAGCAGCGGATCGACGAGCTGGTCGCCTCCTGTTCCCAGGCCGAGGAGTGGACCGAATTCTGGACCACCGAGCCGGAGGCGCCGACCCACCTGGACCGCCCGGTCCAGCGGTTCCGGCATCCGGACACCGGCGCGCCGATCACGATGATCATGCACGCCCTCGACTACACGATCCCGCGGCGGGAGTGGTCGCTGGTCGTGTTCTCGCCGGTGCCGGACTGAGCGCTAGTCGCTCCTGCGGATCGGGATACAGGCGGTCAGCACGATCGCGACGACCGCGCCGGCGATCGCGATGTAGAAAGCGGCGTGAAAACCCTCGCGCGAGGGCAGCACGTGCGGTCCGAGCCGCATCGTCATGTGTGCCAGAACCACACCCATCACCGCGGCCGAGGTGGAGGTGCCGACCGAACGCATCAGCGAGTTCAGGCCGTTCGCCGCGGCGGTCTCGGTGATCGGCACCGCGCCCATGATCAGCGCGGGCATGGCGGCGTAGGCCAGGCCGACACCACCGGCGACGATGATCCCGGCGACCACGATCTGCCAGACACTGTCCATCAGCAGCACCGCGAAGAGGTAGCCGAGACCGATCACCGCCGAGCCGAGGGCCAGAGTCAGCTTGGGTCCCTTCTTCGCCGACAGCCGCGCCGACACCGGCGAGAGCAGCATCATGACCACACCGCCCGGCGCCATCGCCAGACCCGCGGCCACCATCGACAAGCCGAAGCCGTATCCGGTCTCGGTGGGCGCCATCAGCAGCTGCGGGAACGTCAGCGACATGCCGTAGAGCGCGAAGCCGACCGCGATCGAGGCCAGGTTGGTGAACAGCACCCGCGGCCGCGCCGAGACCCGCAGGTCGACCAGCGGCGAGCCCTGCCGGAGTTCGTAGGAACCCCAGAGCAGGAAGCTGGCCAGCGAGGCGCCGAACAGGCCGAGAATCGAGGCGCTGGTCCAGCCCCAGTCGGCGCCCTTGGTGATGCCGATCAGCAGTGTGAGCAGCGCGATGGACAGCCCGACCGCACCACCGAAGTCGAACTTCGACGGCGTGCGCACCGGCGATTCCGGCACGAAGACGAACACCAGCACCGCGCACAGCGCACCGAGCCCGGCGGCGGTCCAGAACAGCATGTGCCAGTTCGCGTTCTGCGCGATCACGGCCGCGAACGGCATGCCGACCGCGCCACCGACGCCGAGGGTCGCGCTCATCACGGCCATCGCGCCGCCGACCTTCTCGGCGGGCAGTTCGTCGCGCATGATGCTGATGCCCAGCGGGATCGCGCCCACCGCGACGCCCTGCAGCGAGCGGCCGAGGATCTCGGGCAGCAGCGAGGAGAAGCTCGCGCAGATCACCGAGCCGACGATCATGAAGCCGAGATTGGCGACGAGCACCAGCCGCTTGCCGAACATGTCGCCGAGCTTGCCCGCGATGGGCGTGGAGACCGCGCCGGCCAGCAGCGTCGCGGTGACCACCCAGGAGGCGTTGGACGCCGAGGTGTTCAGCAGGCCGGGCAGCGACGGGATGATCGGGATGACCAGCGTCTGCATGAGCGAGACGACGACGCCGACGGTACTGAGCACCGCGATGAGCACGGCAGGCGAGACGCCGCGGGTTTCGGTGGTGGCCGGCGTGACGTCGGCTGCGGTTACAGACACAAATATGCACCGTACACAGCATGTGTATGGTGCACAATTTTGATTCGCGGTGATCCACGCGACATAGTTGGCGTATGTCCGATTCCGGCCCCGTCGACGACACCCCGTTCACCCGCCTGGTGTTCGAGCTGAACCTGATTTCGCGCCACTCGCTCGCCACGACGCGCCGCCGACCCGGTTTCCTGCTCGACCGCTCCGCGTTCCTCATCCTCACCCGCTTGGAGCTGAGCGCACCGCTGAGCCTGCGCGAGCTGTCGGAGGCGTTCCAGCTCGACATCTCCACGATCAACCGCCAGGTCGGCGCGATGCTGAAGCAGGAACTGGTGGAACGGGTGCCCGACCCCGACGGCGGCGTCGCCCGCAAGGTGCGCGCCACCGCCGAGGGCAGGGCCGCGCTGGCCTCGGACCAGAAGCACCGCGCCGCCGGCATCGGCGCCGTCGTCGCCGACTGGGACGCCGAGGATGTCGGCGAGTTGAGCAGGCTCATGCAGAAGTTCAATCGCTCGGTCGAGCGGATCGAGGAAAACCCGTGGCCCAGACCTCCGCGCACGGACAGCTGAGCGCGCTAAGCTCCGCCGCGTGGTCACTCAACGGTCTACCCGCCCGAGCTGGCTCGCCTGGGACAACTACTTCGTCGGCGTCGGCGGATTGGTCCTCGGCCTGTGCTTCGGCACCTGCGCCGCGCTGATCGCGGGCCCCGGCCGCAATCTCGCGGCGATCGTCCTGGTCGTCCTCGCCGCGCTCTGCGTGCTGCCCGCGCTGCTACGCGCCCTCGGCGAACTCAGCGTGTGGGTGCGGCTGGCCGTGCTGGTCATCGGCTTCGCGCTGCTGCTGCCCGCGATCGCGCTCAGTCCCGACGTGCGGGACTGGGCGGCCGAGCGCTGGGAACGAGCCTGGAAGTAGCTGTCCTACAGCTGATTACGCGGGACGGCGAGCAGCATCTGAATCGTCTTCTGGATGAACTGCGCCGACTGCCAGGTCAGGTACGCGCCCGCGGCACCCGCCGCGGCAGCCCCCGATGACCCGGTGGCCGAGCCCGTGGCCAGATCGGCGGATCCGGTGGCCAGATCGGCGGATCCGGTGGCCGACCCGGTCGCCGAGCCCGAGCCTGGCAGCGCCGACGCGGGCGCCGCCGCGCCGAGCAGCCCGATCGTCACCGCGACGCCGATGAGGGCGACTCGAACGGCATACGGCTTGGACGTTTCACGACCGGACAACATCAGATGAATCCCACTCTCCGAAATGCACTGCGAATATGCAGTATTCATGCCGAAACTGCCCCCCGAGCCCGATTCGCGCGGATTGACCTCATCGCGCTGTTCTCGGAGGGCATTTTTCGGCGACACAGCCCGACCCGTGTTCATTCTCCGCCGCGGCGAAGGGTTTTCGACAGACCACGGATCTCGGGGCAGCACGATCATGGACACGCCGGCGCAACGAACGACAGCCGACTTCGCCACCGCCGACTGCGTTGTGGGCGGGCGGGCATGCGCTGAGCATTCACCAAACGCGCCGATGGTCCCGATTGCGACCGATCGGCGGGTAGTGAACGCTCAGCGCGGTGGTCGACGGGTGGTGGCGCGCTCGTAGGCCCTAACCCTCAGCGGGCGGCGGCCCGGTGTTCCCGCGCCGCTGCTTCGAGCCGCTCGGCCCGCTCGCGCGCCAGCTCGGCCGCGTACGCGCTGCGCGCCCTGGCGATATCGAGCAGGTGCCAACCCCGTTCCCGCGCGGCCACGGCGAGCTCGGGCCCGCGCTCCTTGGCGACCTCGGCCAGATGCGCTCCCCGTTCCCGCGCGACCTCGGCCAGCTCGGGACCGCGTTCCTTCGCGACCTCGGCCCAGTGCGCACCTCGCTCACGCGCCGCCTCGGCAAGCTCGGGACCACGCTCTTTCGCGACCTCGGCCAGGTGCGAACTCCGTTCCCGCGCCGCCTCGGCGAGCTCGGGACCGCGTTCCTTGGCGACCTCGGCCAGCTGCGCGCCCCGTTCGCGGGCGGCCTCGGCGAGCTGCGGGCCGCGTTCGCGGGCCACGTCGGCCAGATGGGAGCCCTGCTCGCCCGCCACTTCGGCCAGGTGCGCGCCGCGGACCTTGGCCGCGTCGACGAAGGCCGCGCTCTCCGGTTCCCGGCGCGCCAGCGCCTGCCTGGCCCGCCAGCCCAGCGACGGCTTGCCCGCGGTGTCGGACGCCGCGATCAACAGACCGCCGAGCAGCCCGAGATCCTTGAGGAATCCCGCCCGCTTGGCCGCCTTCTTATCCGGATCCGACTCGGCCCAGAAGTCCTGCTCGGTGACCGTCCCCGGCACCACCGTCGCCGCCAGCACCAGCGCGGCAGGTCGCGGCGCCCGCCCGATGCCCCGCAACACCCCGCCCGCGATCTGCACGACGGCATTGATCTGCACGAAGCGGCTCGGATCGTCGGGCACCCGCGCGGCGAGCGATTCGGGCAGGTCGGCCCTGCCCTTGTCGGCCAGCGCGGTCGCCGCCGCGGCACGGGGTTTCGGATTCATCAACGCGGTGACGCCCCCGGCTACGAATGTCGTCGCCAGCAACGTGCGAGCAACGCGGCGAACAGGCTTGATCGGCATCGTCGGATCCCTTCGTCTACGACTGGGGAGTGCGTACGGCTCCTCCCATTCGACTACCCGGGACCCGCGGGCACAAACGATCCATCGGATGGGGCATGCCCTATCCAGTGGCTGTCTCGACGATGGGCGCGCTACCGTCGACTCGTGTCCGACGCCACCGTCCGAACCGCCTACAGCGCGATCAACGAGCTGTACATCGACCTGTTCAGCAGGCCCGCCGACCTCGATCCCGACGACACCGACTTCGTCCTGCGCCACCTCGCGGACGCCGAAGGTCCGGTCCTGGATCTGGGCTGCGGCCCCGGCCATTTCACCCATGTCCTGCACGAGGCGGGCCTCACCGCCACCGGCATCGATCTCGTCCCCGAGTTCATCGCCCACGCCCGATCCCACTACCCCGGCGTGCCGTTCCGCGTCGATTCCCTCCGCGCCATCGACACCCCGCCCGCGACGATCGGCGGCATCCTCGCCTGGTATTCACTGATCCACTTCACACCGGCCGAACTACCGGAAATCCTGGCGGAATTCAGCCGGATCCTCGCACCGGGCGCACGACTGGTGATCGGCTTCTTCGACAGCACCGAGCACGTGGAAATGTTCCCGCACAAAGTGACATCGGCCTATCGCTGGCCGGTCGACGAAATGTCCGAACTGCTCCGCTCGGCCGGTTTCACCGAACTCGAACGGCAGCAACGCCCGCGCGCCGGCGAGGTCCGCCCGCACGCCATGCTCGCGGCCGCGCGCGGTCGATAGCTCGCCCCGTCAGTCCACAACGGGCGCGATGACAGCCTGGACGACGCCTTCCAAGGCCTGGGCGGTGTGGTCGAGCGGGAGGGTACTGCGCTGGGCCCGGCACATGGCGACGGTGCCCTCGATCGAGGCGACGATCAGGGTCGCGGTCCGGTCGGCCGCGTCGGCGGTCGCGCCGTGCTCGCGCAGGGATCCGGCGAGCAGGCCGGTCCAATGACCGAACGCCTCGGCGGCCGCGCGCCGGGGTTCGTCGTCGTCGGCGGGCTGGTCCTCCACCGACACCGCCAGCACCGGACAGCCTGCCTCGAAGTCGCTGTCCACCACGATCTTTCGCCACATGGCGACGAACGCACGCAGGCCGTCGACCGGACCTGAGGGCAACTCGGCAATCAGCTTGCGCACCGTGAGCGCGTCCGCGAGGCGAACGGCCTCGGCGGCCAGCTGCGACTTGCCGCCGGGAAAGTAGTGATACGTCGAGCCCAGTGGCGCGCCGGAGTGCTTGGCCAGCTCCCGCACGCTGGTCGCGTTCAAGCCACGGCGCCGCAGCATGTCGGCCGCACCGGCCACCAATCGATCGCGCGCATCCGACTGCGCCATCCAGCACCTCCCTTGACCATAACGACCGTCATAGCGTACCGTCGCCCATCTATAACAGTCGTTATAACGGAGGTGTTCCCCATGCCGATGATCCAGCTCACGCTGCCCGAAGCCGTCCTGACCGGCGATGTCCGGCAGCAGTTGCAGAAGACGCTCGCCGCGACCTTGCTCACCTGGGAAGGCGCACCGGACACCGCGTTCTTCCGCGCCCAGGCCTGGTGCCTGATCCACGAGGTGCCCACCGGCGCGTTCGGCACCGCCGAGGACGACCTGCCCCGCTTCCGGGTGGACGCCACCGTGCCCGAAGGAGCACTGTCCGAACGCCGGAAAGCGGGCTTGGTCAAGCAGGTGACCGACGACGTCCTCGCCGCCACCGGGCTCACCGAGGCCGACGCGTTGCGCGTGTGGGTGCTCATCCACGAACAGCCCGAGGGCACGTGGGGCGCCGCGGGCAACATCATCCGATTCGCCGAGCTGAAGGCGCTGGCGGCCGGAGCACGCGGGTAATGCGGGAGCTGCAACTCGTCCGCGCCCACCACCTCGCCTGGCGCGAACGACCCGACCCGGTCCTGTCCGAACCCCGCGACGCGATCGTCCGCCCGTTCGTCGCCGGACGCTGCGACGGCGACACCATGCCCATCCACCGGCACGTCTCCCGCGCCATGCAGGTCGGGCTGCGGGCCGGATTCATCGATCCGGTGGTCGCGAGCATCTGCGGGGACGTCCCGTTCCGCGGCCCGTTCGGCATCGGCCACGAATGCGTCGCGGAGGTCGTCGAAGTCGGCGCCGATGTCACGGGGCTGGTCCCCGGTGACGTGGTGGTCGTGCCGTGGGCGGTGTCGTGCGGGGAATGCCCCGAATGCGAGCGCGGGCTGACCGCCAAGTGCGCGACGACCCGGACCAGCACCCTGGCGGCGTTCGGGTTCGGACCGGCCAGTGGACCGTGGGGCGGTATGGTCGCCGATCTGCTGCGTATCCCCTACGCCGATCACATGCTTGTCAGGGTGCCTGCCGGGGTGGACCCGCTGCGGATCGCCGCCGCCAGTGACAATCTCACCGATGCCTGGCGCTGCGTCGTCGGGCCGCTCGCCGAGCGTCCCGGCGGATCAGTGCTCGTCCTCGGCGGTGCGGCGCAGAGCATCGGGCTCTACGCGGCCGGGTTGGCGGTCGCGCACGGCGCCGAGGTCGTCGACTACGTCGACCACCGGCCCGAACGCCTCGCGATCGCCGAAAAGCTCGGCGCCCGAGCGCATCCGGTCGCCAAGGGAAAACTCCGCCGCGCCGGCCTGCCGTCCCGGAACTACGACATCGCCGTCGAAGGCACCTCCACCGCAGCGGGTGTCGACGCGGCCCTGCGCGCCCTGCGGCCGGGCGGGATCTGCACCCCGGTCGGCTACTACCTCGCACCGGGCACCAAGGTGCCGCTGTTGCACATGTACGCGAACG
>NZ_JBHXMY010000057.1:0-8691 GCF_042720195.1 Nocardia sp. NPDC058497
CTGCCGATCCGTCTCGAAGACCTGCTCGGGGTGATGTGACACGGCGGCCCTGATCAGGAGCCGGTACCAGCCTGTAGCCGGTCATGAGTATCCGCCGCGTTCACCGATCGAAGCCGCGGAAAACACCGTCGTCGTCGACGCTGCCGGCGTAGTCCTCGAAGTCCATGTTGGCGAGGGAGAGGTTGACCTCGACCTCGGCCATCGCGATCGGCGCGATCCGGAACACCGGGTCGCCGTCCCCTCGGACATCCTCGTCGCTGGTATCGACCGCCAGCAGTGGGTGCTCGGGGTCGGTCATCGTGGTGGTGTCGGCGAGGAACACAGAGGTCTGGCCATCGATCAGATCACCCAGGTCGGCGGGGGTCAGCCCGTCGAAGGTCACGTCGTCGACGGGTGTCAGCTCGGTCATCGTGTCTTCGTCGTAGGACGCCATGACCGCCGCGAGGGTGTGGGCCCAGGCCGCGTCGTCGGTGAAGTCCGTACGCACCAGAAGCGATTCGCCCTGGGGCAGAGATCGTGCCATACGCCCGATTGTGCACTACGGCAGCAAAGGTCGATGATCGAGCGGGTCTGCGCGTTGTCGGCGCGTAGCAGCGAGAAACACAGTCGACGCGTCTCCGCGACCTTGTTATCGTCGACACCGTGCATTTGTACCTCCTCTAAGAGCTCAGGGCCCGCGTCCGCACCGACGGACAGCTGACGGCCCCGCCATCGATGTTTCTTCGCGCCCGCTGTGCGCGTTCATCGACCAAGGCACATCCCGTACCCCGCAGTGGGTGACGCGTGCCCGGAGGAAGCCATGACCAACCGAATTCGGCCTGCCCGTGCGCGGGCACAACTGACCTGCCAGAACATTCGTGTCCAGCGCGGTGAGCGCACCGTGCTCGACGGCGTCGACATGACGGTGTCACCGGGATCCCGGTGGGGGATCGTCGGCGAGAACGGGCGCGGCAAGTCCACGCTGCTGCACGTCCTCGCCGGGCTGCTCATCCCCGACGACGGCGCGGTGCAGCGCGTCGGCACGCTGGCGCTGGCCACCCAGGAGATGCCCGACCACGACGAGCGCACCGTCGGCGCCGTCATCGACGAGCACCTGGCCGCCGCCCGCGCCGCGATGCAGCGCCTCGACGAGGCGACCGAGGCCATGGCCGCGGGCCGTCCCGGCGCCGACCAGGACTACGGCGAAGCGCTCGACCTCGCCCAGGCTGGTCTGGCTTCGGCCGCTGGCGAAGACGATGCCGGTCCCGTCCGGCGTGAAGACCGGCGTGAAATTGTTGTGCTCGTCCGCGAGTACCGGCCGGGCGTGGTCACCGTCGGATTCCATCATCCAGATCGCGTTGTCCCAGCTGAACACGATCATCGACCCGTCCGGCGAGAACCCGGGGTTGTCTCGCGAAGCCTCGCCGTGGCCTGTCCGCTTGGTCAGCTGTCGCAGATCGGTTCCGTCGGCGTCGATCACGCAGACGGCGCCCCCGGAGACAAACACGATGCGGGTGCCGTCCGCGGAGAACTCGGGGTCCCATCCGTCGTCATCGGCCGCCATCTGCTCGAAATCCCTGGAAAACTCCCACAACCTCTCCACATTTGCTCGCCTGGGCGAGGACACGCCCCGCGTGTGGGGCGTCGGTCGGCGTTTCCTGGGTCGTAGGCTTGTCCCATGGCATCCGATACCGACCCGTCGATCGACATCAAACCGCGCTCCCGTGATGTCACCGACGGCCTCGAGAAAACCGCTGCCCGCGGCATGCTGCGCGCTGTCGGCATGGGCGACGAGGACTGGGCCAAACCGCAGATCGGTGTCGCCTCCAGCTGGAACGAGATCACCCCCTGCAATCTCTCGCTCGACCGACTGGCCGACGCGGTGAAGGAGGGTGTCCACGCGGCGGGTGGTTATCCGCTCGAGTTCGGCACGATCTCGGTGTCCGACGGAATCTCGATGGGCCACGAGGGCATGCATTTCTCGCTGGTCAGTCGTGAGATCATCGCCGACTCCGTCGAGACCGTCATGATGGCCGAGCGCCTCGACGGGTCCGTCTTGCTCGCCGGGTGCGACAAGAGCCTGCCGGGCATGCTGATGGCGGCCGCGCGGCTGGACCTGGCCAGTGTCTTCCTCTACGCGGGCTCGACGCTGCCGGGCAATGTCGACGGCAAGGACGTCACCATCATCGACGCGTTCGAGGCCGTCGGCGCCTGCATCAAGGGCCTGATCACCCGCGACGAGGTCGACCGCATCGAGCGGGCGATCTGTCCGGGCGAAGGCGCCTGCGGCGGAATGTATACGGCGAACACCATGGCCTCGGCCGCCGAGGCACTCGGCATGAGCCTGCCCGGATCGGCCGCCCCGCCCGCTCCCGACCGTCGCCGGGACGACTACGCCCGCAAGTCCGGTGAGGCCGTCGTCGAGTTGCTGCGCCGGGGCATCACCGCGCGCGACATCCTGACCTTGGAAGCGTTCGAGAACGCCATCACGGTCGTCATGGCCCTGGGCGGGTCCACCAATGCCGTGCTGCATCTGCTGGCCATCGCCCGCGAGGCCGGGGTCGACCTCACCCTCGCCGACTTCAACCGGGTCGGCGACAAGGTGCCGCACCTGGGCGACCTCAAACCGTTCGGCCGCTACGTCATGAACGACGTCGACCGGGTCGGCGGCATCCCCGTGGTGATGAAGGCCCTCCTGGACGCGGGCCTCATGCACGGCGACGTCATGACCGTCACCGGCAAGACCATGGCCGAGAACCTCGCGCACCTCGAGCTGGGCCTCGACGGCGAGGTTATCCGGCGGCTCGATCAGCCGATCCACAAATCCGGCGGGCTCACCATCCTGCACGGCTCACTGGCACCCGAAGGGGCCGTGGTGAAGAGCGCGGGCTTCGACTCCGACGTCTTCCGCGGGACGGCGCGGGTGTTCGACGGGGAGCGCGCCGCGATGGACGCGCTCGAGAACGGCACGATCGTCGCCGGTGACGTGGTCGTCATCCGCAACGAGGGACCCAAGGGCGGCCCCGGCATGCGCGAGATGCTCGCCATCACCGGTGCGATCAAGGGGGCAGGCCTCGGCAAGGATGTCCTGCTGCTCACCGACGGCCGATTCTCCGGCGGCACAACCGGTTTGTGCGTCGGCCATGTCGCCCCCGAAGCCGTGGACGGCGGGCCGATCGCCTTCGTCCGAGACGGTGACCCGATCGTCCTCGACGTCGCCAATCGTATCCTCGACGTCGAGATCGACGAGAACGAACTGGCCCGACGCAAGGTCGGCTGGGAGCCCTTGCCGCCCAAGTACACCTCGGGCGTACTGGCCAAGTACCGCAAGCTCGTCAGCTCGGCCGCGCACGGAGCGGTCACCGGGTAACACCTCGGCGACCGCCCGCGCAACGCTTACTCGATGAGGCGATGGGTACCGTCGCGCACGGTGCCCACGAACTCCTCGATCAGGTCCTCCATCGCCACCACACCGACGGTGTTGCCCCGGCCGTCCACCACCCGGCCCAGATGGCTGTTGGTACGGCGCAACCGGGCCAGCGCCTCGTAGAGGGTGGTGCCCGTGCTCACCGTCGGCAGCGGCCGGATATCGGTGCGCGGGATCTGCGTCTCCGGGCCCGCGCTGTCGTCGGCGACCTTGTCCAGGACGTCCTTGACGTGCAGGTAGCCGACCAGCGACCCGTCGATGGCGCGCACCGGATACCGGGAGAAGCCGGTCTCGCCGACCGCGGCCTCGATGTCGCCGAGCGTGGTTCCGTTGCCGCGCAACGGCACCGAGCGCGCCTGCGCCAATGGCACCATCACATCGCCGACGATCCGCTCCGAGGTGCCCAGCGCCTGGGTGAGCCTGCGGTGTTCCTCCTCGTCGAGCAGCCCCTCCGAGCGCGACTCGCCGATCATCTCGGCCAGTTCCACCGTCGACACCGTCGCGTCGAGCTCGTCCTTCGGCTCGACCCGCATCGCCCGCAGCGAGACGTTGGCGAGGAAGTTGTAGAGCGCGATGAGCGGGCGCGCGATCCGCAACCAGACCAGATGAATCGGCACCAGCAGCAGCGCCGAGCGTTCCGGACCGGCCAGCGCGATGTTCTTCGGCACCATCTCGCCCAGCAGGATGTGCAGGATCACCACCACCGTGAGCGCGAGGGTGAACGCCACCGGATGCAGCAGCTGATCGGGCAGGCCGGCCAGTTCGAACGGCCGCTCGAGCAGATGCGCCACCGCGGGCTCGCCGACCCGGCCGAGCAGGATCGAGCAGATGGTGATGCCGAGCTGGGCCGCCGCCAGCATGATCGACAGGTTCTCGCCCGCCTCGATGACGGTTTGCGCCTTCTTCTTGCCCTGGGCGACAAGGGCTTCCAGCCGGTCGCGGCGGGCGGAGATCAGCGCGAACTCGGCGGCGACGAAGAACGCGTTGCCCGCCAGCAGCACGAAGGTCAGCACGATGCCGAACAGGTCACCCATGATTGTGCTCCCGTGCCGCCAGGTACGCCGCGTCGACGGGGATCAACCGCACCCGGTCGATGCGCCGCCCGTCCATCCGTTCCACCCTGACGATCCAGCCGCCGCCGGAACCGCGGGATTCGGGCAGCACCACCTCGTCGCCGGTGGCCGGAATCCGGCCGAGCTGGGTCAGCACCAGACCACCCAGGGTCTCGTATTCACCTTCCGGCGCTTCGTATCCGGTCGCCCGCGACACCTCGTCGATGCGCATCAGGCCCGAGCAGTCCCAGCCGTCGGAGACCCGGCGCACATCGCGTTCCTCCTCGTCGTGCTCGTCGCGCACGTCGCCGAGGATCTCCTCGATCAGGTCCTCCATGGTCACCAGGCCCGCGGTGCCGCCGTACTCGTCGACGACGAGCGCCACCTGCATGCCGTCGGCGCGGACCCGCTCCATGACGTCGTCGCCGTCGAGGCTCGCGGGCACGATCGGCACGGCGACGGCCAGCCTGCTCAACGGGATCTGCTTGCGCAGATGCGCCGGATGGGTGAACGCCTGCTTGACGTGCACGACGCCGAGCGCGTTGTCGAGATCGCCGTCGATGACCGGGAACCGGGAGTATCCGGTGCGCGCGGAGGCGGCGATGAGGTCGGCGATGGTGTCGTCGCGATCGAGCGACTCGACCTTCACCCGCGGTGTCATCAGATCCTCGGCACTGCGCTCACCGAACTCCAGCGAGCGGTCCATCACCTGGGCGGTGCGCTGATCCATGGCGCCGCGCAGGGCGGAGGTACGCACCAGCGAACCGAGCTCCTGCGGTGAGCGGGCCGAGCGCAGTTCCTCGGCGGGTTCGATACCGAGCCTGCGGACGATCCAGTTGGCGGCGCCGTTGAGGAAACGGATCAGCCATTTGAACATGACCGAGAACCCGATCATCGGGCCCGCGGTGAGCCGGGCCGTCGCCATCGGCTTGGCGATCGCGATGTTCTTGGGCACCAGCTCGCCGTAGATCATCGACAGCGACGTGGCCAGGACCAGGGCGAGGACGAGGGCGACACCGTGCGCGGCGGTCGGGCTCAGCCCGGCCGCGTCCAGCAGCGGGTCGAGCAACCGGGCCAGCACGGGTTCGGCGATGAAGCCGGTGACGAGCGTGGTGATGGTGATGCCGAGCTGGGCGCCCGAGAGCTGGAACGACAGGGTGTGATGGGCCTGCTTGACCAGCCGGGACCGGACATCACCGGCGCGGGCCGCCGCTTCGACGGTGCTGCGTTCCAGCGCGGTGAGGGAGAATTCGGCGGCGACGAACAGTGCGGTGCCGAGCGTGAGAGCCACGAAACCGATCAGGCTGAGCACGGTCAGAACGATGGACATCCTCAGCACCACCCGGGCGGTGCGGCGGGGAAATCGAGAGATCGAACGGACGCTGCGAAAAGGAGGACGCCGGGTTGGTCACCCGGCTCCGTAGAGGAACCCTCCTGTGTGGCGCCCTTGGACGCGGGTGACAACTGGATCCTTTCGCGGTGGGAAAAAGCGCTGCCGAGATCGGCAACTCCATAGTAATCGGTCCCCACCGATGATGCGTCAGCGGCGCGGGCCGGCGGCGGCAGACGGGCGGACAGGTCCGGAAACGACGGCGGCCGACCGGAACAGCGGTTCCGGTCGGCCGTTGTCAGGCCGGAGTCACCAGCCGCTGGGCAGGGGACGGCCCTCGGCGAAACCGGCAGCGGACTGCACACCCAGGATCGCGCGGTCGTGGAACTCCGGCAGCGTGCGGGCGCCCGCGTAGGTGCAGGAGCTGCGCACGCCCGAGCAGATGTGGTCGATGAGGTCCTCGACGCCGGGGCGCTCGGGGTCCAGGCGCATGCGCGAGCTGGAGATGCCCTCCTCGAACAGGGCCTTGCGGGCCCGGTCGAAGCCGCTGTCGGCGGCGGTGCGCGCGGCGACGGCGCGCTTGGAGGCCATGCCGAAGCTTTCCTTGTAGGCGTTGCCGTCCCGGTCGACGCGCAGGTCGCCGGGGGATTCGTAGGTGCCGGCGAACCAGGAGCCGATCATCACGTTCGACGCACCGGCCGCGAGTGCCAGCGCGACGTCGCGCGGGTGCCGCACGCCACCGTCGGCCCACACGTGCACGCCGAGTTCCTTGGCGGCCGTGGCACATTCGGCCACCGCGGAGAACTGCGGGCGGCCGACGCCGGTCATCATGCGGGTGGTGCACATGGCGCCGGGGCCGACACCGACCTTGATGATCGTCGCGCCCGCCTCGGCCAGATCGCGGGTGCCTTCGGCCGAGACCACATTGCCCGCGACCAGCGGCAGTCCGAGCCCGAGATCGGCGACGGTACGCAATGATTCGAGCATTTTGGTCTGGTGGCCGTGCGCCGTGTCGAGGACGAGCACGTCGGCGCCCGCCTCGGCCAGCGCCTTCGCCTTGGCTGCCACGTCACCGTTGATGCCGACGGCGGCGGCGATCCGCAGCTTCCCGTTCGCGTCGACCGCGGGGGTGTAGATGCCCGCGCGGATCGCGCCGGTGCGGGTCATCACACCTGCGAGGGTTCCGTCGGTGTGTGTCAGCACGGCGAGCTGGGCGTGGTCCTCGGCGAGCCGGTCGAAGATCTCGCGCGGGGACAGATCCACGGGGGCCTGGACGAAATCGGTGACCGCGACCTCGCGGAGTCGCGCGAACCGGTCGACATCGGCGCAGGCGGCCTCGGTGACCACACCGACCGGCTTGCCGTCCTCGACGACGACCACAGCGCCGTGCGCGCGCTTGTGCATCAGCGCCATCGCGTCGGACACCGATCGATCGGGGTCGAGGGTGACGGGGGTGTCGGCGGTGTGCGAGCGGCTCTTCACGAACGCGATGGTCTCGGCGGCCGCCGGGAGCGGCAGATCCTGGGGCAGGACGACGATGCCACCACGCCGGGCGACGGTCTCGGCCATCCGCTTGCCCGCGACGGCGGTCATGTTCGCGACCACGAGGGGGATGGTGGTGCCGGACCCGTCGACGCCGGCCAGGTCCACATCGAACCGGGACGCGACATCCGTCCGGTTCGGGACGAGGAAGATGTCGTCGTAGGTCAGGTCATACGGCGGCTGGGGTCCCGGAAGAAAGCGCACTTGGCCGATGATAGCCCTGTGAGGGTCGGCGTGGGCGACCTCTCAGCGCACGGGTTCGCCCGTCTCGGACAGCGGCGCCGCCTGGGACCGGCACAGCGCGACCGTAGCCACACACATCACCACGACGCTGACGGCGACGACGATCAGACCGGCGCGGTCGGTGCGTAGCTGCTCGTCGAGGGCGGTGAGACCGAGGAACGCGGCGGCGAGCGGTTCGGCGACCGCCGCGGCGGGCAGCGACGCGGCCAGCGGTCCGGCCTGGTACGCCCGTTGTTGCAGGTAGAAGCCGAACAGGCCGGCCGCTACCAGCGCCCAGGTCTGCCAGCCGGTGAGCACGGCGCCCAGGCCGTCGTCGAACAGGGTGACCACGCGGTCGGTGAGCGCGGCGGCCAGGCCGAACAGCGCGCCACCGGCGAGACCCAGGGCCAGCGCCCGCCCCGACGGGTTGGGCACGAGCAGCCCGGCCAGGGTCGCGACGGCGACGATGCTCAGCAGAATCGCCAAGGGCACCAGCCACTCTCGCAGCGGCGCGGTCTCCTCGCCCGCGGTCGGGTCGCCGACGATCAGGAACACGACCAGGGCGGCGACGAGGACCAAGGCCGTCGCGGCGGCCCGCCCGGTGATCCGCTGATGGTTCAACCGCGCCGACAGTGGCAGTGCGAAGACCAGCGAGCTCACCAGAATTGGTTGCACCACCAGTACCGCGCCGAGGCTGAGAGCGAGCACCTGCATGCCGTACCCGCCGACGTCACCGACGATCGCGGCCCACCACCGCTTGCTCCGGAGCAGGGACCGCATCAGCGCCGATCCCTCCGGGACGGCCGCGGCTGCCCGTTGCTGCGCGACCGAGGCCACCGCGAACAGGAGCGCGGCGACGAGGGCGCACACGATCGCGGCGATCGGACGGTTCGTCACGAGGTCAGTGTGGCGGATCTGTGGGTGGCGGGGACGGTGTGCCGTCGGTGAGTCGCCGTCGGTGTCCGCTCAGGGACGCTCGACTGCGCCGCAATGCCCTGATCGATCGGACTGAGCGACCCGGGCCGGACGCGTGGCGGCGGTGCCTCGACCGGCGCGCGCGGTCCCGGATCAGTCGTCCAGGAAAGAGCAGCGGGGGGGGGGGGGGGGCGCGGGGGGGGGGGGGGGGGGGGGCCGGGGGG
>NZ_JBHXMY010000057.1:8700-18346 GCF_042720195.1 Nocardia sp. NPDC058497
CCGCGCGCGCTGCTCTCTCGCGTCTCCGTCCCCCGCCCCTCGCCGCGCGCGCCCCCCACTCCCCCCCCCCCCCCCCGCGATGATTCAGTTTGCCGAGCGGTTGCGGCGGTCTGCCGTACCCGCCGGACGCGCGGCCCGACGACGTGAATTCGTCGGCGTGTCGCCGCTGCGGGCGTGTCCACCCGCGCCCGCGGGCTTGCGGGTCCGCGACTCACCGGCCGGACGTTCCCGGCGCGGTGCGCCCGCGCCACGGCTGTGGCCCTGGGCGGCCTCGGAAGCGGGTGCGCCACCGGACCTGCCACGCCTGGGGCGGCCGCCGTTCGCCGACTTCGGCGCGTTGACCTGCGCCGGGGCCGGGGCGGCCAGCGCGATTCCGCTGGGCTTGCGGGCGCCGGTGATCTCCACCAGCTTCCGGTCGCCGGGACGGACCTCGACGCCGTCGGTCTGCACGCCCGCCTTGCGGGTCATCGCGGCGACGTCCTTGCGCTCCTCGTCGGTGACCAGGGTGACGACGACACCGTCCTCACCGGCGCGCGCGGTGCGGCCCGCGCGGTGCAGGTAGGCCTTGTGCTCGGCGGGCGGGTCGAAGTGCACGACCAGCGAGACACCGTCGATGTGGATGCCGCGCGCGGCGACATCGGTGGTGACCAGCACCGGCACCGACCCGTCGGCGAAGGCGGCCAGGGTGCGCACGCGGTTGTTCTGCGCCTTGCCGCCGTGCAGCGAACCGGCGTCGACACCGGCGCCGCGCAGCTGCTTGGCCAGGCGATCGGCGCCGTGCTTGGTGCGCACGAACATGATGGTCAGGCCGTCGCGGGCGGCGATCTCGGTGGCCACGGTGCGCTTGATGTTCTTGTCGCGCACGTAGAGCAGGTGGTGGGTCATGGTGGTCACCGAGGCCTCGGCGGGGGCCGTCGAGTGAGTGACCGGGTTGTTCAGGTAGCGCTTGACCAGCTTGTCGACGTCGCCGTCGAGGGTGGCCGAGAACAGCAGTCGCTGGCCGTCCTTCGGGGTGCGGTCGAGCAGGCGGGTGACCTGGGGCAGAAAGCCCATGTCGGCCATATGATCGGCCTCGTCGAGCGCGGTGATCGTCACGTCGGACAGGTCAGCGGCCCGCTGCTTGATCAGGTCGTCGAGCCGGCCCGGGGTGGCGATGAGCAGGTCGACGCCGCGCGCGAGCCGGTCGGCCTGGCGCTTGATCGGCGCGCCGCCGACGACGGAGGCCACGCGCAGGCCCAGCGAGAGCGCGGCCTCGTCGAGGGCGCGTTCGATCTGGGTCGCGAGTTCCCGGGTGGGGACCAGCACCAGGCCGCGCGGGCGGCCGGGCTTGGCGGACGCGCCGGTGAGGCGGGCCAGCATCGGCAGGCCGAAGGCGAGGGTCTTGCCCGAGCCGGTCGGGCCGCGGCCGAGCACGTCACGCCCGGCGAGCGCGTCGCCGATGGTGGCGGCCTGGATGGGGAAGGGCTTCTCGATGCCGGCGTTGCGCAGGGTCTGCACCAGTGCGACGGGCAGACCGAGTTCTGCGAAGGTGGCGTCGGGACGCGTGGAGGTAGACAAAATGGCCTTTCGTTGGGCTGCGCATCGCGCTGGAAGATGACCGGCGCCGATGACCCGGATACGCGCGTGGCGTGCACGGGGTGCGGCCCAGCAGGAAGGACCGATCTCCCAGGATAGGCGGGATTGCGGTCGCGTGGGTAAACACGCTGGTCAGACGACCGTTTGTAGCGATGATTGTTCGACCGTCGAAGCCTGGTGCGCGAGTGCTGCGGCTGGACCGGTTACCCGGTCGGGGAAAGGGCGGCGAATCGCCAGGTCAGCCGCGGAAGAGCCGGTTCAGCTCCTGCAGCCACGGCAACGCCACGGCGAGCGTCGGCACGACCAGAATCGCGGCCGAGCCGAGGTAGGCGGCGGTGGCGACTCTCACGTCGCCGGTGTGACCCGCGAGCCGCTGGATGCGGATCAGCGTGCTCGGACCGCCCGCGGCCAGCGCGCCCTGCGGCGCGGTCGACTTCGCGCAGGCGACCAGCGCGCGGGCCAGCGGCTTGGGGCCGGTGACCTTGACCGCGGAGTCGTCGGCGAGCAGTTCGATGAGCAGCTTCACCGAGCCGAGCGCGGCCTTGCTGCGGACCACCCGCGGGAACGCCTCGTGCACGGCGGTGAACGCCTCGAGCACCAGGTCGTGGCGGGCCCGCAGATGCGAGCGCTCGTGGCTGACGATGGCGGTGACCTCGGCGTCGTCGAGGCTGGTCAGCGTGCCTTCGCTGAGCACGACGCGCTGGCGCAGCCCGGGCAGGCAGTAGGCGATGGGCTCGGTCGAGGCGAGCACGCGGATGTCGGCGGCGCGGCGGACCGGGCCGCTCTGATCGAGCAGATCGACCAGCATGCGATGCCGGGACCTGCGGCGGCGGGTGTGCACGCCGACGCGCACGATGGAGAACATGAGCCGGGCGCCGATCATCAGGGTCAGCGCGAACACGGTGACATACACCGTCCACAGCGGCAGACCGAGCGCGTCGATCTCCTTGGTGGGGGAGGTGGTGGGCCTACCGTCGGGGCCGGGGACGAGCAGCAGGCTGGCGATGGCCAGCCCGGATCCGAAGGCGCTGAGCACGGCGGCCAGCGCGATCGCCTGCCACAACACCAGTGCCGCGCGCGGGGACCGATGCACCCAGGTCGCGCGACTGAGCAACGCTGGTACCGGCCCTGCGAGAAGCAAGGCGAGACCGGCGAAGACTGCCGCGGTTGCGTTCATCGACTCTGCTCACTGCGTTGTGGGACCAGGGGCGCTCACGTCGTTGTGAGAGCCGCCAGGGAGTCTAGCTGCTCTTCTCGTCGGATTCGAGCTTGGCGAGTGCCTCCCGCAGCGCATCGGCCTCGTCCTTGCCCACCTGTTCGACGAAGTGCACCAGGGCGGCGGCGCGGCTGCCCGCCGCGTCGGCCTGCTGCAATGCGTCGAACATCAGGCTCGCGACCAGCTCGTCGCGGCTGTGCACTGGTGCGTATCGGTGCGCGCGATCGTCGCGCCGCTGCACCACCAGATTCTTCTTCGCCAGCCGCTGCAGCACCGTCATCACTGTGGTGTACGCGAGCTCACGCCGCGCGGCCAGTGCTTCGTGGACCTGCCGCACCGTCTGCGGTTCGTCGGCCGACCACAACTGGTCCATGACCGCTTTTTCGAGTTCGCCGAGTCCTGCCATCCCACAATTTTACGGACACAACGACAAAGATGCGTACTACAGATTGTCGTAACGGGGGATTTGCTGGTGTGTTATTCGTCATACCCGTCCGCGCCGAGCACGTGCCTGGTGCCGATCGGGACGATCATCGGCCGGCCCGAGACCGGATCGGTGAGCACGGTCGCCTCGAGCCCGAACACCTCGGCGAGCAGCTCGGCGGTGACGATCTCGGCCGGCTTGCCCTGCGCCACGATCCGGCCCGCGCACATGACGACGAGCTCGTCGCTGTAGCGGATGGCGAGGTTGAGATCGTGCAGGACCATCACCACGGTGCGCCCGTATTCGGCGTGCAGCCGGTCGACGAGGTCGAGGACCTCGAGCGAGTGCGCGAGGTCGAGGTAGGTGGTCGGCTCGTCGAGCAGCAGGATGTCGGTGCCCTGGGCCAGGGCCATGGAGATCCAGGCGCGCTGGCGCTGGCCGCCGGAGAGTTCGTCGAGGGTGCGCTCGGCCAGGTCGGCGATGCCGGTCTGGGCCAGGGCGGCGGCGACCTCGGTCTCGTCGTCGGCCGACCACTGCCGCAGCCAGGACTGGTGCGGGTGGCGTCCGCGGGCGACGAGGTCGGCGACGGTGAGGCCCTCGGGCGCGACGGGGGTCTGCGGCAGCATGCCGATCACCCGGGCGACGTCCTTGGTCTTCATCGACGAGATCGCCTTGCCGTCGAGCACCACCTGTCCGTCGCGCGGGCGCAGCAGCCTGCCCAGCGATTTGAGCAGTGTCGACTTGCCGCAGCCGTTGGGCCCGATGACGGTGGTGACCACGCCGGGGGCGATGTCGAGGCTCAGCTCGTCGACGATCACCCGTTCGCCGTAGCCGAGGGAGACGCTGTCGGCGGCGAGGCGACGGTCGGGGCTGGTCATGAGAGCGTGGCCTTCCGATTCATGCGGACGAGCAGGTAGAGCAGGAACGGTCCGCCGAGCGCGGCGGTCACGATGCCGACGGGCAGGTCGACGGGAAGCAGTGTGCGCGAGATGATATCGGCTCCGGCGACCAGCCCGGCGCCGGTGAGCGCGGAGGCGATGAGCGGTTCACCGGGCGTGCGCAGTGCCATCCTGGCGATCTGCGGCGCCGCGAGCGCGACGAAGCCGATCGGCCCGACGGCCGCGGTCGCCACCGACGCCGCCACCACCGAGGCCCCGATGAGCAGCGCCTGCTGTGCCTGGATGCGCACGCCGAGCACCCGCGTCGACTCCTCGCCCAGGCGCAGCGCGGCCAGTGTGCGCGCCGAGACCAGCGATATCACCGTCACCACGGCCAGCGCGATCACGGTGGAGGTGACCCTGGCCATGTCGGCGCCGTTGAGCGATCCGGTCAGCCAGATCTGGGCCCTGGCGGCGTCGGTGAGGCTGGCCCGGGTGAGCAGCCAGCTGATCACCGACATCAGCACCGCGTTGACGCCGATGCCGATGAGGACGAGCCGGAACCCGGTGACTCCGCGTTCCCCGGCCCGGCCGCGTCCCCAGGCGAGCAGATAGATGACGACAGCGGTGAGCAGGCCGCCGGTCAGGGAGGCCAGCGGCGCGCCGATCGTGGCGATCAGGCCGGTGGTCGCGCCACCGCTGCCGACCAGCACCGCGACCGCGCCGACACTGGCGCCGGTGGTGATACCGAGGACATCCGGCCCGGCCAGGGGGTTGTGCAGGATCGACTGCATCAACGCACCGGACAGCCCGAGCGCCGCCCCGACCACCACGGCGGTCAGTGCCCGCGGCAGCCGCGATTCGATGATGATGAACCGCTGCGACCTGCTGCCGCCGCCACCGAGCACATCGAGCACGCGGCCCAGCGGGATGTGGGTATCGCCGACGGCGATGTCGAAGCAGAACAGCGCGAAGACCAGCACCGCGAGCGCGAGGACGATGCCGAGCATCACCGGGCGCAGCACCAGCGACACCGGCCCGACGCGCAGCGCGGGACGTACTTTCCGCAGCTCGGCGCCTACCTGGTCGTCCTGCTTGTCGGTCTCGATCGTGCTCACAGCGTCACCAGCTTCTTCCTGCGTACCAGCGCGATGAAGAACGGCGCGCCGATCGCGGCCAGCATCACCCCGACCTGGAGTTCGCCCGGCCGGGCGACCACCCGCCCGGCGATATCGGCGACGACCAGCAACAGGCCGCCGAGCAGTCCGGAGTAGGGAATCAGCCAGCGGTTGTCCGGTCCGGTGATGGTGCGTGCGATGTGCGGCACCACCAGCCCGAGGAACGCGATCGGCCCGACCGCCGCGGTGGCCGCGCCGCTGAGCAGCACCACCGCGAACAACCCGAAGGCCCGCGCCCGCCCGACATCGGCACCCAGCCCGCGCGCGACATCGTCGCCCAGGCTCAGCAGATTCAGGCCCGGCGCCGCCGCGATGGCCATCGCCATGCCGACGACCAGGAACGGCAGCACCTGCCAGAACACTCCGGCCTCGCGCCCGTTCACGGTGCCGACCACCCAGAACCGGTAGGTGTCCAGGGCCGCGTTGTCCAGCACCACGACCGCGTTGGTCATCGCCTGCAGGAACGCGGTGACCGCCGCACCGGCCAGGACCAGGCTCAACGGGCTTGCCTTGCCGCCGCCGATCGAGGACACCCCGAACACGATCACGCCCGCGATCGCCGAGCCGGCGAAGGCGAACCAGATGTACTGGCTCGGCGCGGTGAAGCCGAACAGGAAGATACTGAGCGCGGCCAGAAACCCCGCTCCCGCATTGAGTCCCAGCAAACCGGCATCAGCGAGCGGATTCCGGGTATACCCCTGGATGAGCGCGCCCGCGATGCCCAGCGCCATCCCGGCGATCAGGGCCAACGCGGTGCGCGGCAGACGCAGCTCACGCACGATTTCCTCGGCGGTGGAGCGGGCCGGGCAACGGAACGGGCCGCCGTCGCAGCCGAGAGCGTGGGTGACGGCGTCGAACACCGTGGCCGGTGCGAGCGAGCGGGTGCCGATGGCAATGCTCGCTACCACCGCGACGGTGAGCAGCAAGACGAGCAGCAGAAGCCCGGTCAGACGACGACGTCTGACGGTGCCAGGGTGGATCACGGCGACGAACTTCTCCTGCCTCGAAACCAGACACAACTTGTGAAGTCTGGTAAGCCTAACCTATGTTCCGAGACATCATCGTCACGGGAACCAACGTTCGAGGAGGTTCGATGCCCGAGCCCGTCACCACCGCCCTGTCCCGCACCACCGCCGCGTTCGACCGCGCGTGCGCCCGGTTGCAATCGCTGCAACCCGAACATCCGCGGGTCTATGCCGTGGCGGCGATGGCCGGTCAGGGCAAACGGCGATGGTGGCACGTGCCGAACGGGCTGTCCGAGGGCCGCGTCGAGCTGATGTACCGCCGCCACGCCGCCGAGATGATCAACGACGACATCGCCGCCGAGGTGGTAGCGACCGCGCTCATCCACGCCGTGGTCGGCCGGGTCACCGCGCTGTTCGTGATGTCGGCCCAGGCGTGGGATCCGGGCCGGGACAACCTGTGGATCCATCACGACAACGACGGTGGCATCGACTGGGCCGGCTTGTCCGACACCACGATTCGCGTCGTCGACGGTGATCCCGAGGCCGACGAGCGCGACGCGGTCGCGCTGCCGTGCGAGGCCGCGATGGCGGTCTGGCTGGCCCAGCGCTGCGCGTCGTCGCTGATTCCGCTGCAGTCGGTCCTCACCCGCTGCTCTGGCCTGCCCGCCCGCCGATTCTGGTCCCTGGTCGGTGAATCCGTCGTCGGCGCCGCCACCTACGTGCCCGATCTGGCCCGCGCCGACAGCACCGCGGGTGCGCGCCGTGGTCAGCTGCTGCTCGGTGCGCTCGAGGATCGTGGTCTGCCGGTGCGGCGCACCAGCTGCCTGCAGCGTTAGTGCCCAGCCGGAACATCCTGGGCGAGTAGCGCGGTGGCGAGTTCGCGGAACGAGCGCAGCAGCAGCTCGCCGTAGTGCTCGGGGTCCGGCATCATCGCGGCATTCGTCGTGACCGCGATGACGATCTCGTCACCCTGCGAGGTGATCAGGTGGCGCAGGCCGTCGCCGTCGAGGATCGGCAGGGAGCCGACCGCGCGGCGAATCGGTCTGCCGCGGAAGGCGAGTGTGTCGGAGACCGGCGGCACGTTGCTGATCGTGGTGTTGCACAACGGCACTGTCGCCGAGTCGTCGAAATGTCGTTGCGCGCGTGCCCATCCCGCCGCGCGCAACAGCAGCGCGGGCGCGGTCTCGACCCTGCGGTCGCCGCGCAGCACCACCGGGTCGGTGGTGTGCTGTTTGGCTCGGCTCGCCGACTGCTTGACGGCGGTCAGCCGGTCGAGCGGATCGGCGATGTCGGTGTGCAGGTCGACGACCATCTGGGTGAGCTGATTGGCCGAATCCCATTCGGCGACACCGCGCATCGACCTAGGCACCATCGCGGCGAGTGATCCCGCAGGCACTTCGTCGTGCTCGGCGAGGTAGGCGGCCAGCGCACCGGCAATGGTGGTCAGCATCAGGTCGTTGACCGTGACCCGCTGTGGCGCGGCGGCTTTGGCCGCGAGGACTTCCGGCAGCGGAATCGGCAGCAGGTGAAAGGTCAGCTCCGCGTGGATGTCCCGATTGAATCGGGTCGCCGGACGCAGGGCGACAGGTTCGTGCACCGTGCCCGCGTCGACGAGGGTACGCAACTCTTCCTGCGCCGCGCGGGACCGCCGCAGTCCGGTGACGAAGCGCGCGGGCTGGGTGACGAGCGAGGCGGCCGTGCGCACCACGGCCGGGAGCGTCCGAGGCTCGTCGAGCCGGATGGCCGGCGCGGGCGCGTCGCCGAACAGCCGTTGCTCCAGGGCACGGGTCGCGACGCCGTCGCCGGCGCTGTGGTGGAACTTCAGCACCACGATCGTGGTTTCGCCGCCCATCGCGGGGACGCCGTCGATGCGATCCAGCACGTGGATCTCCCACGGCGGCCGGGTCAGATCCATTCGGGTGGACGTGATCTCGGCGATGCGCGCGCGTGCGTCGTCCCACGTCCCGGCCCGATCCAGCACCACATGCTCGCGCACCGACAGCGCCGGATCGGGCACCCAGTACGGCAAGTCGAGATCCATCGGCACGCGCTGCAGCCGCCGGTGGAACAGCGCCGCGTGCCCGATGCGTGCCCGCACCCAGTCCAGCACCTCCTGGAAGGTGAGCGGCGGGTGCCCCGACGCGTCGGCGAAATACACCGCGACGATGTTCGACAGGTGCCGGTCGGTCTCGTCGTAGACGAAGACCGCGTCGCGCGGGCTCAGCTGCTCGGTGCCCACCCAGAGTTCGGCGCTCACAGGCCGAGCGCCGTCGCCATCATCGGCCAGGAAGCGTGCAAATCGTCCTCCCAGTAGCCCCAGGAATGGGTCCCGGTCGGCCGGACGTTGACGGTCACGTTCGTGCGGCCCAGCTCGCGTGCGCGCTGACCCATGCTCACCGTGCAGTACGCGGCCGCGGCTTCGATGCCGCCACCGACGAGCATCTGATTCATCAGGATCGAGTTGGGGTTCTTGCCGCTGATGTGCACCCGCGGATTGGTGAGAGTGTCGTGCGCGCCGGGCAATCCGGTGCCGCTGGAGATGTAGATGGGGATGTCGGGCAGCCGGTGCGCCTGCACATACGGGTCGTGCTCACGCCAGGCGGCGTCGGTGGCCAGGCCCCACATGTTCTCGGCATTGCCGCCGCCCATGCGCACGACGAGCGAGACGAACGCCCGCCCGATCGGGTCGCTGGTCATCGCGCAGCCGCTGTAGGAGGCGACGCTGCGGTACAGCTCCGGTGCCTGGATGGCCAGATCGAGCACCGAGGTTCCCGCCATCGAGATGCCGGCCAGCGCGTTGACGCCGGTGGTGGCGAAGGCCGCGTCGATCACCGGCGGGAGTTCCTTGGTGAGGAATGTCGTCCACATGTTGTGGCCGTTGTTCTCGAGGTTCTTGGCCAGGCCCGCGTCGGGCTGCTGCCAGTCGGTGTAATAGCTGAACGCGCCCTCCATCGGGATCACCACGTTGACGTGCTTGCCCGCGAAGAAGCCGGCCGCGTCCGTCTGCCCTGGCCAGTTCGCCGAATCCTCGCCGCCGCCAGCACCGTTCAGCAGATACAGCGTCGGCGCGGGAACGGTCGTGTCCGCCGGACGCAGCACCCGCAGCGCGATCGTACGGTCCATCGACGGTGAGTAGACGCTGATGTCGGCGACCTGCCCCGACCGGGTCTGGCTCACCAGTCGCGCACCGGTTTCGGCTCCCGCGTGCGCACCGTCGACGAAGACGGGCGTCGTGGCCATTGCCGCGGCGCAGACGGCCACCATGATTGCGCGGAGGAGGTGATTGTTCATCGTGATACGAGCCTGCTGACTTCTCTCGGGGGCGAAATGGGAATGGGGGCGGGCCCTTGAAACCCCCGCCCCCGCTTCCTCGGCCACGGAAATACATAACCCGTGTGGGAGTTCCGCCG
>NZ_JBHXMY010000058.1:0-18183 GCF_042720195.1 Nocardia sp. NPDC058497
GAGCAGAACGTATCCGGTCGTGCCGTCGAACGTGTGCAGTGGACTCATTCCGGACAGGTCGTTGAGCATTTCCCTGGCGAGCCGGACGCGTCGCCGCGCGACGGCGGCTTCGGCCACCGGCATCCGCCGGTCACCGGCCGGAACGCGCACCGCGAGCAGATCGTATTCGTCGGCGAGTGAGACATCGGCGCGAATGGCCAGCTCCTCCGCCGACCCGCCGTGGAGCAGAGCCGAGGATAGTTCGCGGCGGGCCTCCCGCTCGGTGCCGAAGATCGACTGGACGACGTCGGAATGGATCTCGGCCATGATGATGTTGAGCTGCTCGAGCAAGACCAGCAGCAGGTCGGACAGGCTGATCAGATCAGGAAGGTCCTCCGGTCGCGCTTGCGCGGCGACCTCGCGCCAGAGTCGGTGCACGCCCCCGAAGAACACCTTGACCGACATTCGCAGCGGGATGCGCTCTTCGGCCTGGCGCTCGACCACCGGAACCACCAGCGCCGCGATCTCGTCGGGGTCGAGGTCGCGTTGCTCGTCGATCGCCCGCAGGATCGCCGCCGCCACCGCGACGATGGACGGCGTGACGTCCTCGGCGAAATGGCCGGGCGGCAACTGTTCGGTCCCGGGGATCTGGGCCAGGCCCGCGTCGAGCAACTCGGTCGCGAGTTCCGCCAGCCGGGGAATGGACCGGCTGATGAGTGGCGTATCGAGGCTGAGCGGGCGACCGGACGGCATTGGCAGATTGTGACCGTAAACCAGGTCACAGCAAAATTCCCGTGAACTGGTCAGTTGACCAATTAGATCTGGGGTGTTCCGCAACAGGCCGTGCGGGGAACCGTTTAGTTCTGTGAGACAAATTCGGCACCGGCAGGTTCTCGACATCGTGCAGTGACAGCACATCGCGGTCTTCCATAGGTTCGAACATCGTCATGGTTATGGCCCGGATCACATTTCGGGTGGTTTCGAGGGGAGGCACCGAAGCATTGGAGGACAACCTCCTCGGCGGTACACCGACGATCGCACCGCAACGGATTCGCGAACCGGACCCCGGCCTGCCCGGTCTGATCGGAAAGAACGTCACCGACACCCTCGGCTCGGCGGTCCGCACCCTCGGCCGCGCGATCGTGCTCGCGGTCTCCTCGGTGCTCGGCGCCTGCACCGACCTCGTCGGCGGCAAGCTGCAGTGGCGCGAAACCCTGACGCAGGCATGGCGACTGGTGACTGTCACGGCGATCCCCGCGATCCTGATGGCGGTGCCGTTCGGCGTGATCGTCTCGGTGCAGGTGGGCAATCTGATCCACACCCTCGGCGCCGATTCGCTGCTCGGCGCCACCGGCGGCCTCGGCGTGATCAAACAGGGTGCGCCGATGGCGACCGGCTTCCTGCTCGGTGGGGCGGGCGCCTCGGCCATCGCGGCCGACCTCGGCGCGCGCACCATCCGCGAGGAGATCGACGCGCTGCACACCATGGGCATCAGTCCGGTGCACCGGCTGGTGATCCCGCGCATGGTGGCGATGGTGCTGGTGGCGCCGCTGCTCAACATCCTGATCATCTTCGTCGGCGTGCTGGCCGGGTACCTGGTGGCGATCGGCGGACAGAACGTCACGCCGGGCAGCTACTGGGCGACGTTCGGTTCCTTCACCACCGTCGCCGATGTGGGGGTCTCGCTGGTGAAAGCGGTGATCTTCGGCTTCCTCGTCGTGATGATCGCCTGCCAGCGCGGACTGGAGGCCAAGGGCGGGCCGCGCGGTGTGGCCGACGCGGTGAACGCGTCGGTGGTGCTCTCGGTCGTCTGCATCGTCGTGGTCAATCTCGCGATCACCCAGGTGACCGCCATGTTCCTGCCGACGAGACTGGCATGAGTTCGACCTATGCCCCGTGGGGGCTCGGCCGGATCGACCGGTGGCGGCGTAACGGTGGCGTGACCCGGCCACTCGAAAACCTCGGCTTCGCACTGGGTTTCGTGTGGCAGGCGCTCTCGGCGGTCCCGCTGACGCTGCGCCGCTACCGGGCCGAGACGATGCGCTCGATCTCGGGGATGACCTGGGGCAGCGGTTCGGTGATCGTCGGTGGCGGCACGGTGCCGATGATGATCGTGCTGGGTCTGGCGATGGGTGGCTCGGTGGCGGTCGAGTCGTTCGCGACCTTGAACATGCTGGGCATGGGACCGGTCACCGGCCTGATCTCGGCCTACGCCACCACCCGTGAGCTCGCCCCGATCGCCGCCGCGATCGGGTTCGCCGCCCAGGCCGGCTGCCGGATGACCGCGGAGATCGGCTCGATGCGGATCTCGGAGGAGATCGACGCGATCGAGGCGCTGGGCCTGCGCTCGATTCCGTTCGTGGTGACCACCCGGGTGATCGCGGGCGCGATCGCGATCATCCCGACCTTCCTGATCGGCCTGATCTTGTCGTACCTGTCCTGCCGGGCGGTGATCACGCTGGTGCACGGCCAGTCCGCGGGCGTCTACGACCACTACTTCTTCCAGTTCGTCACCGGATTCGACGTGATCGCCGCGGTGGTGAAGGTCGCGATCTTCGCGACGGTGGTGATCCTGATCCAGTGCTACTACGGCTTTTTCGCCGCCGGTGGCCCCCAGGGTGTGGGTATCGCCTCCGGCCAGGCGGTGCGCGCCAGCTTCGTCGCGATCATCGCCATCGACATGTTGTTGTCCATCGCGTTGTGGGGATTCAACGCCGCCATCGATTTCACGGGGTAGGGATGCCGAATTACGGATTGCCAGGGGTGGCCATCCAGCAGCGCGCGGCCATGGTGGTGGGGGCGGTGACCGTCGTCGCCGTCGCGGTGGGGCTGCTGGGCTGGCGGGTCGCCGGCTCCGGCGACGAGGTCGCGGGCACCGAGATCGTGCTGCGCACAGAGCGTCTCGGTGACGGCATCGTCGTCGGCACTCGGGTGCGCGCCGACGGCGTCCTCGTCGGGCAGGTCACCGAGATCGCCCCGGTCGGTCCGGGTACGCAGACGATCACGCTGGACGTGGACCGGGCACAGCTCGACGGCATCGACGACAGCATGAGGGTCGACTACGCGACCTCGAACCTGTTCGGCATCAGCGAGATCCAGCTGCGCCCCGGTCGTGGGGGCGGGCCGTTGCGCACCGGGTCGGTCGTCGACCTGACCGGCGCGCGGGCCGCGGATACCGTCGACGCGACGATGGGCAACCTGCTGCGCGGCCTGTCCACGGTCGGCGACCAGGCACTGGCCGCCCGGCTCGCCGTCGTCCTGGACCAACTCGCCACCGACATCCAGGCTTTCACGCCGCTGTTGCAGGCCATGGTGGTGACCGCGCGCACCGTCGCCGACAACCAGACCCTGCCGCCCTCGTTCCAGCTGGAGCAGCTCGGCACCGCGATCGCGGGCGCGGCGCCGTTCGCGGGCGCGACGGTCGACGTGATCGACCGCGTCTACCGGATCGACGCACTGCGCAACGATCGGGCCCGGTTCGACGCCACCGTGAGCATGGTGGTGGAGCGGTTGTTCCCCGCGCTGCAAACCACGATGACGCATGCGAGCGAACAGTTTCCGGCCTACGTCGCCATGGCGGTGCCGCTGCTGTCCGCGGTGGCGAATGCGGTACCGGACCCGCAGCGCAGCAGCGCCGACCTGACCGCCCTGCTCGCGAATCTGCGCTCGGCCATGGCCGAGACCGAGTCGGGGCCGGTGCTGAACGTCGACGTGGACCTGAGGATCGCACCGGTGCCGATGATCCCGCTGCTGGGCGGGCAGGTGATCCCGCGATGACGTCGGTCAGCGGATCCGCGTGGCGGCTGGTGCTTTTCGCCGCGACGATGATCGCCGTACTCGGCCTGGTCGTCACCGCCATCCAGCGGCCGGTCGCCGGTGACACCGTGGACTATCGGGCCGTGTTCACCGATGTGAACGGGCTGAAGACCGGTGACGACATCCGGCTCTACGGCGTCCAGGTGGGCAAGGTGCACGACATCTCGCTCCGCGGCACCGAGGCGATCGTCGGCTTCTCGGTGCGCACCGGCACGTCGGTCCACGACAACTCGCACCTGGCGATCCGGTACCAGAATCTGACCGGCCAGCGCTATGTAGACCTCCAGCAGCCGGCGACTCCGACCGGGAAGACACCGGCGGGAGCCACCATCGGCACCGACCGCACCATCGCCTCGTTCGATGTGACCGCGCTGTTCAACGGCTTGAAGCCGGTGCTGGCGACGCTGTCGCCCGAGGCGCTGAACCAGTTCACCACCAGCCTGCTCGCGGTGATCGAGGGCGACGGGAACGGCATCGGCCCCGCGCTCGCGGCCATCGGCACGCTCAGCGGCTACGTCGCCGACCGGCAGGCGCTCATCACCACGCTGATCACCAACCTCGCCGGGATCTCCGACGCGCTCGGCGGCCGGTCCCAGCACCTGGTCACCCTGCTGTCGAAACTGGCCGACGTGTTCACTTCGCTGCAGATCAAGGTCAACGGATTGATCGACTTCGCCATGACGGCGCCGCCGGTACTCGGACCGGTCGACTCGCTGCTGGCCACGCTCGGCCTCACCGAGAACGAGAACCCCGACCTTGCCGACGCCCTGCGGCACGCGGTGCCCGACCCGGCGGCGGTGGCCGAGATCCTCGGCAAGCTGCCGTCGCTGCTCGCGAGTCTGCGCACGGCACTCCCGTCGACTGGCGCCGGTGTCGAAACAACCTGTGCGAAGGGCGAAGCCGAGGTGCCCGCGCCCGTCGCGATCCTGTTCGCCGGACAGAAGGTGTCGGTATGTCGAGGCTGAGCCGGGTGATCGCCGGGGTGCGCGGGTTCGTGAGCAGTCGCGACGCGGCCACGATGCGGCGCACCGAACTGTGGGTCGGCCTGGCGGGCATCGTCGTGCTGGCCGGGATCCTGCTCGCGGTGGCCGCGCTGTACGCGGTGCCGTTCGGCAAGCGGTCCTACACCGCGCTGCTGCCCGAGGCGCAGGCGGTGCGGGTCGGCGACGATGTGCGACTGGCCGGGGTGCCGGTCGGTGCGGTGACCGGACTGGAGCTCACCGACGAACACGTCGAGATGACCTTCACAGTCGACGACGCGGTCTTCGTCGGCGCCGAGACCGGACTCGACATCCGGATGCTCACCATCGTCGGCGGGCACTCGGGCGGGGCGCCCCCGGCGGGACCCCGCCCGCGGGGCCGCCCGGCGTTCCCCGCCCCCCGGGTGCGCCTGCCCTACAACCTCGCCCAGGCCTTCCAGGACGCTGTCGACCCGCGGCGGGCGGTCGACGGTGACCGCCTGCGTTCGAATCTCGAGGCACTGAGCACCTCGATCGCCGCGAGTCCGGAGGGTATCCGCGAGACCGTGGCCGGGATCGGGCAGTTCGTCACCGCCCTCGACCGGCAGCGCGAGGAGGTCGGCAAGGCGATCGCGATCGCGGACGAACAGCTCGGTGCCGTGGAACAGGCGCGCGGCGAACTCGGCAGGCTCGTGGAGAAGATCTCGCTGCTCGAAACCATGTTGGCCGACAAACAGAGTGAGGTCAGAGTCGCGGTGGAACAGCTCGATCGGGTGGTGAGTCGCCTCGCCGGCGTCCAGCCCGCGTGGGAGACGACGCTGCGGCCGATGGCGCGCAAGCTCGCCGACGCCGTGCCCGAACTCGTCGCGCTCGGTGACCGCCTGCAACCCGTCATCGACGGGGTGCGCGATCTGGCCCAGCGGTTGAGCGCGCTGGTCCCGGTGCCCGGTTCGGTCGTCATCGATCAGTCGGCGACCACGCTGGGTTCGGGCACCGCGGTGTGTGTTCCGGTGCCGGGACGGGTGTGCTGATGCTGCGCCGTCTGGTCTCCTCCCGAGGGTTCGTCTCCGTGGTCGCCACCGTGGCGGTGTCGGTGGTGGCCGTCGCCGCCTATCTGCTGGTGCTGCGTCCACCTGTGGCAACCAGGACCTATTGCGCCGTGCTGCCCGACACCATCGGGCTCTATGTCGGCAACCATGTGACCCTGCGCGGCATGACGGTCGGCGAGGTCACCGCGATCGACCCGCGGGGCGCCACGGTGCGGGTCGACTTCGCCGTCGACGAACGCCACCCCGTCCCGGCCGATGCCGCGGCGGTCACCGTGTCCGACACGATCGTCGCCGACCGGGAACTGGCGGTCCTGCCCGGCGGTGACCCGGCCCGGCAGCGCGACGAGAACGGCTGTATCACCAGGACTCTCACGCCCAAGAGCATGACCCAGACGCTCGACGCGGTCGCCGGACTGGCCCGCCAGACGCTCGGTCCCGAGTCCGGTACCAGGGACGCATTGCGGCGCGGGCTGGCGGCGCTCGACAGCGCCACGGCCGGCACCGGGCCCGAGATCAATGCCGGGATCACCGATCTCGCCGCCCTGCTGGACAGTCCCGATGCCTCGATCGCGCATCTGGGCGGCATCATCGAGTCGCTCGCCGCGATCTCCGGCAGCGTGGCCGATCGATGGGGTGACATCCGGCTGATGCTGACCCGGCTGGCCACCGTACTCGACCAGGTGAACAACCAATTGTTCAGCCGCACCGTCGAGATCATCGACGGGTTCCAGCGTGTACTGCCGATGCTGAACGAGATCACGTCGATGTTCGGTGACCCGATCTTCCGGGTGCTCGATGCCTCGATCCCGCTCGTGCGGCTGATCCGGGTGAACGTGGACACGTTGCGTGACATCGCCGTCAAGGTCCCCGTGCTGGCCGCGGCCGCCCGATCGGTCGCGGACCCGGCGCGCGGCATCGACTACGCCCCGCCGGTCGTCACGGTGCCGCCGGAGATCACGGCGCAGCTGTGCGCGCTCGGCGGCACACCGGACTGTGGTCCCGGTGATACACGGATTCCGCTGTCGCGGTTGGTCTTCGGAATGGCAGGAGCACGATGAATCACTCGACCGGCCCACACCGGTGGCGCGCGGTGGCGGCGGTGGCCTCGGTTGTCGCGCTCTCCGCGACGGGCTGCGCGTTCGACCCCGCCTCGGTGCCGGTGCCCGGCACCGGGATCGACGGCACGACCTATCCGGTGCGGATCGAGTTCGCCAACGCGCTCAACCTGCCCGCCAGGGCGAAGGTGATGGCCGACGGTGTGCGCGTCGGGACGGTGGCCGACGTGGCCGTGGTAGACGCCACGACCGGCGGCTACGTGCTCGTCACCACCGGCATCGCCGAGTCCGTCGTGCTGCGCACCGACACTGTCGCCCAGCTGCGCCAGAACACGGTGCTCGGCGACATCCACATCGAGCTGACGTCCACCGCGGGCGGGCAGGCGCCCCGGCTGCGTCCCGGCGGGGTGATTCCGCGGGCGCAGACGAAACCCGCCACCCAGATCGAGGACACCCTGGCCGGCTTGTCGACCCTGGTCCATGGCGGTGCGATCACCCGCTTCCAGGACATCGTCGACCAGCTCAACACGGTCTTCCCCGACAACCCGGCCGAGACCCGGCGGATCGCCCAGGTGATCGGGGCCGACGCCCAGGACCTGGCGGCGAACCTGCACACCGCCGACACCCTGCTCGACGGCATGAGCCAGATGGTCGGCACCGTCGACGCCAGGAAGGAACAACTCGCCGAGCTGCTCACCGAACCCGGTGTGGCCCAGGCCTCGGCATCGGTCGCCTCCATCGTCAACGTGGTCGGAGTGCTCGGCGCCCTCGGCGCGGTGGCGCACTCGCTGGCGTGGCTGGCTCCGCTCGCCGCCTCCGGTGACGCGGCGGCCAGGGCGTTCGTGCCGCTGGCGCTCACCGGTCGGCCCCTGGATCTGTCGGCGCCGTCGAATCTGAACGCGCTGGTCTCGCTGATCCGCGACCGGATCATTCCGTTCGTCGAGCGCGGCCCGAAGGTGAACATCGTAGGGGCGCGGGTCACCCCGGGCGAGGACGGCCCGGCGAGCACCGACGAACAGGTCGCCTCGATCGTGCAGGCACTGCGGATGATCGGGGCAGTGCGATGAAGACCGGTCCGCTCGTCTCGCTGCTCGGCATCGCCGTCATCTCCCTGGTCGGCGTCGGGTACCTGACTTTCGGCGTGGTGCGGTACGAGCCGCTGCGCGAACAGCTCGCCGCCACCCTCGAATTGCCGGATTCAGCGGGGCTGCTGCCTGGTTCGCCGATCCTGCTGCGCGGTGTCGAGGTCGGTTCCGTCACCGGCGTGCAGCGGGCGCGCGGGCGGGTCGCGGTGCGGTTCGCCATCGACGCGCGCTACGAGATCCCGGTGGACAGCACGGTCTTCATCGAATCACTGTCCGGACTGGGCGAGCCCTACGTGGTGTTCGCGCCCAGTTCCACGCAGGGTCCGTTCGTCCGCGACGGACAGACGCTGGCGGGGGAGAAGATCCGGGCGCCACTGGCCATCGCCGAGGTTGCCCGCCTCGTCGCCGAGGCGATGGAACAACTCGATCCGCAGGTCCTCGACCGCCTGATCGCCACCGCCGAGGCCGCGATGCGGGGAACCGGCGAGCTGGTGCCGCGCCTTGCGCGGTCGAGCGACCTCGTGGCCGCCATGCTGATGAGCCGCTCGGCCACTTACGGTCAGCTGCTCGCCGACCTCGAGCGGGTCACCCCCGATATGACCTGGACCGGGCCCGCCTTCACCGCCGCCGCACCGAATTTCGTCGAGTTCGGACAGCGCGTCGACGAGATCGCCGAGGCGGTGCAGCGGCTGGTGCGCACCGGCAACACACCGGAGATGTATGTCGAGGGGCACGGCCTGGTCCCGTTCCTCGACCAGCTCACCGACTGGATCGACAAGGCAGGCCCCGAACTCGCGCCGCTCGCTCCTGCCCTGCAACCACTCGCCGACGCCGCCACCGACTCGGCGGGCCGCCTGGACCTGAGCGCCCTGATCGGGTCGGCGGCCGCCGCGAGCGCACCCGCGGGCGCGCTGCACCTGCGGGTCAACGTCAAATAGCCGCCACAGCAATCGAGGAACAGATGACCGCGCAGACCCTGCCAGCGCCCAGCCCCACCGAGGACGAGCCCGCCGAGCACCATCCGGTGGAGATGCGTTCGCCCGGAAGGCAACTGACACTGCCCGTGTCGACGGTACTGACAGCTGTGGTCGCAGTCCTCGGCGTGCTGGCGGGTGTGTGCTTCGGGGTGCTGTGGTGGAACGCCCGTGCCGACCTGCAAGCCGTGGCGCAGGGCGCGGCCGACGATCGGCACGCCGAGCGGCTGGCCACCGACTACGCCGTCGGCGCGTCGCGGGTGGACTACAAGGACGTCGACTCCTGGGTCGGCAGGCTCAAAGCGGGCACCTCCACCGAGCTCGCCGCCAAATTCGACGCCACCGCACCGAAATTGAAGGACATCCTCGTCCCGATGCAGTGGACCTCCGAGGGCACCGCGTCCAGCGCGAAGGTGGCCTCGAAGACGGCGCAGGTCTTTCAGGTCGACGTCTATGTCGACGTGAACTCCACCAGCGCGCAGACCACCGACAGGACACGCACCACTGTCCACTACGCCGTCACCGTCGACGCGGGCAACGGCTGGAAGATCGTCGACGTGGGCGGCGCGGGTGGCGCACTGCCGCTGAAGTAGGAATTCGGGGCATCCGATTCTCGCATTCGTACAGTGACAGGAACCGTTGCGTTCCATAAGAATTGTGGTGCGGCCGTGTGTGATTCGGCGCCTTGTCGCGCTGTGGCTGTAAATGGGCACCGGGACCAATGGGGGTCCCGGGCAGGAAGGACCCCAGATGACCGTCAATGTCGACGTCTACGACGAATGCGCGCCGGTGGCGCCGCGGCGTTTCCCGCACCCCGGACGGGCGCTTCGTCCCGAGGACGATCCGTTCCACACCCCGCCGCTCGGCTGGGAGACGACGGCACCCGGCACCATCCTGCACACCCGGCCGGTGACGGTCGGTGCATTCGGAATCATCCGGCAGCCGTTCACAGCATGGCAGTTGCTATACCGCACAACAGATCTCGATGATCGGCCGGATACGACGGTGGTGACCGTGCTGGTGCCCGATCCTGACGCCGCTCGTCCCGAGCGGGTACTCAGCTTCCAGTGCGCGATCGACGCGGTGTCGTCGCGGTGCTTCCCGTCCTACGCCCTGCGGCAGGGCGCACGCGCGCTCGGTTCGGTGCCGCAGTTCGAGCTGTTCCTCATCGGCTGCGCGCTCGAGCGTGGGTGGATCGTCGCCGTGCCCGACCACGAGGGCATGCTCGGTGTGTTCGGCGCGCCACGGGAACCGGGATACCGTTCGCTCGACGGCATCAGAGCCACACTGGGTTTCGCCGAACTCGGCCTCGACGCGCGGACTCCCGTCGGCCTGTTCGGCTACTCCGGTGGCGGCATGGCGACTTCGTGGACCGCGGAGATGGCCGGCACCTACGCACCCGAACTGACCATCGTCGGCGCGGCCGCCGGATCGCCGGTCGGTGACCCCGCCTCCACCTTCCTGCGGCTGAACGGTTCGGTGTTCTCGGGCCTACCCGGGATGGTCGTGGCCGGATTACGCCGGGTCTCACCGGCTCTCGACGCCGCTCTGGAAGAAACCACCACGTCCGCCGCGGAACGTCGGCTGACGGCACTGACCGATCGGACCACCGTGGGCGCCCTGCTGCGCGCACCGCTGATGGACTGGGACGACCTGACGACCAAGCCGTTGGCAGACATGCTGGCCCAGCCGGAGATCGTGGCGCTCATGCAGAGTCTGCAATTGGGCCTGCGCACCCCGACGATGCCGATGCTCGTCGTCCAGAGTGTCGCCGACCCGCTCATCTCGGTGGACGACGTCGACGGCCAGGTGCAGCGCTACCGTGCCGGCGGCGCCCACGTCACCTACCTGCGCGACCGCCTCAGCGAACATGTGACGCTCGCGATCTTCGCCGCGCCCCTGATGTTCGACTGGCTCGACGATCGCTTCGCCGGCCGCCCGCTGCCCGCGCCGACGACCAGCACCGTCACCACCGTCCTCGCCGGCCGCGGCACCCTGGCGGGCCTGTGGCGCTTCGTCCGGCTGTGCCTGCGCATGCTGCGCGGACGCGGCGTGCCCGCCTGAGCTCAGGAGGTCGTCCGCGCGTCCCGGTGAGCCGGGATGAGGTCATCCGTGGCGATGGAAGTCCGGTAGCTGCCAGGTGCCGTCGAAGGCCGGGCCGGTCGGACCGTAGACGCGGAAGTAGGTGAACCAGCCTGTGCCCGGGATGGTTTGGACCCAGCGATCGGTCGGGGTGTTCGGTGGTGGGGTCGGCCCGAAGTAGAGGGTGAGCGGGGCGGCGGTGTCGATGTCGGCGAGTTCGTACAGGGAGCGCAGGGCGGCTCGGTTCTGTGGTGCTTTCAGTTCGCTGCGGGTGCGCGCGTCGTAGACGGTGATGGACCAGAACAGACTCGCCGGGACCGGCTGCGGCACGGTAAGGCTGTAATAGCCGGCGCCCTCGAGGTAGGCGCCCGCGGAATCGCGCAGGCCGAGCCAGTACAGCGATCCCGCGCCGGGTTCGCGGGCGAACATGGCGGGGGATTCGATCTGGGCTTGGTAGAACCATTTCTCCCGCGCGTACAGGTCGGTGTAGCCGTCGGTGTCGAAGGTGCCGTTCTCCGGGCGCAGCACAGCCCACTCCCACCGGCTGTCCGGCCACACGATCCGGTCCAGGCGGCGGTCGGCGAACGACTGCACGCACAGGTGCAGGTGACCGCGCCGTGCCGCATCGGTGAGGATGGCGGTCATCCGCCGGTCGGGGTAGAACGGAGCGTCGCGCACGATGCCCAGGGCCGCGAGTTCCCCGTACTGGTGGCGGTAGGCGGGATTGGGCGGTTCGGTCTGCAGAATCTCGTGCAGGACCCGCCAGTAGTCGAGGTTGTCCTCCCAGCGCACGGGCGAGAAGTCCCAGCCCTGCTGCACCGACAGATCGACCCAGTCCACCGGATTCGACTCGGCATCGGCGCCCAGCGGATACACCGTGATCTGCTGCATCAGTGCGATCGCCGCGTCGACGTCGGTGCCGTGGGGCAGTGCGCGCACGAGGACAAGGACCCGGTTGGTCGTTGCGGTACCCGGGAAATATCCCTCGGGGACCGGACCGGCGTAGCCGGGTGGCAGCAGCAGGTGCTTACCGCCGTCGGCGCCGGCGGGGCCGGGCAGGCCCAGGTCGAGTACCCAGAGCTGGTTGAGGTCGTTGGCCGTGCCCATGAGGGTGCCGGGCGGTATCTCCACGACCATCGGCCCGGCGGACAGGTCGACGGTGAGTCCGGAGTACGGGGTGTCGGAGTTGGCCGTGAACACGTACTGGTCCGGCGAGCCGACCAGCAATGCCATCACAGTGTTCGGCACTGCTCCCGCGCTGAGATTTCCGCGCCAGGTCGCTTCCAGCGAGACGGTGGGATAGAAGAACCGATACATCGCCAATGCCCGGTTGTAATCGAGTTCGTCATAGGCGCGACGCACAGCCTGGCTATGCGGAAAACCCCCGCGGATGTCCTGCGGTGCAGTCATCCCGGTCACGCTAGGTGGTCGAATATCGGTCGGCCTCACCTGAAACGGATGAACTGCGCGTCTGTCCCAGCGCCGTATGCGAGCTGTTCAGATATCGCCGCAGTTGCAGTGGCGCATCATTGCGACGACAGCGTTCGTGCCGGGCGGAATCGGGGGCGGTGAGGTCCTAGGCTCTGTCTCGCCGAGATCGTCTCAGCTGAGGAGGTTGGTAGGTATGCCCAAATATATGTGGCGGGTCAGCTATCTCCAGGAAGGGGCGACTGGGCTCCTCGCGCAGGGTGGCAGTGCGCGCCAAGCGGCGATCACGGAGATGGTCGAGAGCGTGGGCGGAAAGGTGGAAGCCTGCTATTTCGCGTTCGGTGATGATGATCTGTTCGTCATCGGCGATGTCCCGGACGATGTCGCCGCCGCGGCGCTCGCGATTCGTACCGCGGCCGCTGGTGCTGCCGTGTCGCACACTGTCGGGTTGCTGACACCTGCGCAGATCGACGAGGCCGTAGCTCGGGACGTCACCTATCGGCCGCCGGCGTAGCTCCTTGGCTGTCATCGAGGGCTCGGCGTCGGCTGATCGTTCAGCGCGCACAGCGCCTTGTCGACGAGCACGGCCGGCTCGAATCGGGCGGCGTCGGCGAGGCGCGGCATCTGGTTGACGCTGATCGTCACGGCGCTGGTCGCGGTCGCGGCGACCAGCACCGAGAAACCGTAGATGGCGCCGTTGTGGCCCCACACCTCCAGCCCGCAGCTGGACTTCCGCCGAAACAGTCCGAGCCCGACACCGGTGATTCCCGGGAGTCCGACCGCCATGGTCCGGGTCATCTCGGCGAACTCCGCCGCCGGTACCAGCCGGCCGGAGACCAGCGCGATGAAGAACCGATTCAGATCGCGGCCACTCGACACCATGGCTCCATCGGGCAGTCCCCAGTTGGGGTCGATATCGGTGACGTCTACGCGCTTGTCGCCGAAGTAGTGGTATGCCCTGGGGTGCGCTCCGCGAATCGTTTGTTCCACGGGGTAGTCCGGCCAGTAGGTATCCGTGAGGTCGAGCGGGCGGATCACCCGTCGGGTGACCTCGTCCGCGATCGACGCACCGGTGATGCGCTCGACGACCTGTCCGAGCAGCAGGTAATTGGTATTCGAATAGCGGAACTCCGCACCCGGTTCGAACATCGCCGGACGGGCCAGCGCCATGTCGATCAACTCGTCGACGGGGCGTGATCGCCGCAGATCTGCCTCGGAGCTCAGGCCGAGCAACGGCAGATAGTCGGGTATGCCGCTGGTATGGCTGAGCAGCTGGCGCAGGGTGATCCTGTTTCCGTCACCACCGGGGCCTGTCACCATCCCCGGCAGATAGCGCTCCACCGCGACATCGAGTGCCGCGCGGCCTTCGCCGACCAGCTGCATGACGACGGACGCGACGAAGGTTTTGGTATTGCTGGCTATCCGCACGCGCGCCGCATCAGGGAACGGTGTCTCGGCGGTGAGGTCACCGAACCCGCCATCGAGCTGGATCACCTGGTCGCGGTCGGTCGCCACCAGTTGCGCGCCGGGCACGTTGCCGTCGCGGAGGAGCTGGTCCAGATCGGACTCGAGCTCGACGCGAGGAAATTGCACAGGCGCGGGCGCGCAGGACGCCACGAACGCCGACAGCACGATCACCGTGGAGGTTGCCACTGAAAGCGCTGCGGTGAATCGCATGCTGCCCCTCTTCGTGAACGCCCGTCACCGGTCGCGGTGACATCGCGTCGGTGCACCGCGCTGCTGGCGCCCATAGTAGTGCTCGAATCGTTCCCGCCACGGAGTGGCCGACACCTCACCGGTGGGGAGCCGGTCTCGGTGATATCGCGGGCGTCTTTAGCATCGATGGGGACTACCTATCGAGGAAACCTGAGGACGTGTGTTGACCACCGAACAACTTGACCGCTGGAATGCTCAGGAAGCCGCTGCCGAGGCGATGATCCCGATCATCGGCACGCTGTACCGCGCGAAGGGTGTGACAATCCTGCTGCACAGCCGGTCGCTGGTGAACAAGTCGGTGATCAGCATCCTGCGGACGCACCGTTTCGCCAGGCAGATCGCCGGTGAGGAACTGTCCGTCGACGAGACCCTGCCGTTCCTGCAGGTGCTCAGCGAGCTGGATCTGGGGCCGTGCAAGATCGACCTCGGTCAGCTGGTGATGACCTATCGCGCCGATGATCGCGGACTGTCGATCCCGGAATTCACCGCGGCGGTGCTGGCCGAGGTGATCGGCGGCAACAAGGCCGAGCCGCAGGGCCCGCGCGATGTCGTCCTCTACGGCTTCGGCCGCATCGGGCGCCTGGTCACCCGGCTGCTCATCGAGAAGGCGGGATCGGGCAACGGGCTGCGGCTGCGCGCCGTGGTGGTGCGCAAGGGCGGCGACGACGATCTGGCCAAGCGCGCATCGCTGCTGCGCCGGGACTCGGTGCACGGCCACTTCAACGGCACCATCAAGGTCGACGCGGACAACAACACGCTCACCGCGAACGGCAACGTCATCAAGTTCATCTACAGCGATGACCCGACGACGATCGACTACACCGACTACGGCATCGACAACGCGATCCTGATCGACAACACCGGTCGCTGGCGTGACCGCGACGGCCTGTCCCAGCACCTGCGCCCCGGCATCGCGAAGGTCGTGCTCACCGCGCCGGGCAAGGGCGACGTCCCGAACATCGTGCACGGCGTCAACCACCGCAGCCTGGACCTGACGCAGGAGATCTTCTCCTGCGCCTCGTGCACCACCAACGCGATCGTGCCGCCGCTCAAGGCCATGGACGACGAATTCGGCATCCTGCGCGGGCACGTGGAGACGGTGCACTCGTTCACCAACGACCAGAACCTGCTCGACAACTACCACAAGGCCGACCGCCGTGGCCGGTCCGCGCCGTTCAACATGGTGCTCACCGAGACCGGCGCCGCCTCCGCCGTGGCGAAGGCGATGCCGGACTTCAAGGCCAAGATCACCGGCAACTCGATCCGCGTGCCTACGCCCGATGTCTCGGTCGCGATCTTGAACCTGCAGCTCGAGCAGGAGACGACGCGGGAGGACGTGCTCGCCTACCTGCGTCAGGTCTCGCTGGCGGGCCCGTTGAGCCGCAACCTCGACTACACCGCCGCCAACGACGTGGTCTCCAGCGACTTCATCGGGTCGCGCGCGGCGTCGATCATCGACGCCAACGCCACGATCGTCGAGGGCGACACCGCGATTCTGTACGTCTGGTACGACAACGAATTCGGCTACTCGTGCCAGGTGGTGCGGACGGTGCAGTACATCTCGGGCATCGAGTACCCGACCTATCCGCAGGTCGGCGCCCAGTCCGAGGCGCGTGAGCTGGCCGCCGCCGACGCGGGGTAATCAGCACAGCGATATTCGCGCGAGATGGCGCCTGACCTCTGGTCGGGCGCCATCTGCTGTCGCAGGCCGAACGCCGACGCTTGTCGGGTAGTTGATCATTGTGCATACTTGGCTCATGACATCTCGTCGAAAGGGCGTTCTGCGCCCGGGCCGTTGAGCCCCTCGCCGGTCATCGAACCGGCTTCTCTCCCGCTCGATCGCGGGGATTCTCGTCTTTCCTTCTGGTTGCGCGTGCGCGAGTTCGCGGTGCCGCCCACCATGATCGACATCGCGACCACCCGGCGCCGCGCCGGGGATTGGGCCGGGGCCTGCGCGGCCGCTCATGTCGATGTCGACATCGATCTGCGGGCGCTGGCGCGTACCCATGGTCGGGAACTCGCCGCACGCGTGCGGGCCGATCTGCGTCATCTGGCGCCGGATCTGTTGCGCTGGCACCTGCCCCGAGTCGCTCCCGACGGATTGCTCAGGCCGGGGCTGACGATGGTTTTGGCGCGCTACGACGCCGAGGCCAGCGAAAGCCGTTGTAGTGGAATGGGTTCCGTCCATCTGGTGGTTCGCACCGCACCGGCGTGGGCGGATTCGGGCCAGCGGATCAGTCTCGCGCTGTGGGACGGATCCAGGTCGGGATCCGGCACGAGTATGCATCCGCATGCCCGGCCCAACCGGCGTTTCCGGCTCGATCTGCACCGTCACCTGTGGGACGCGCGCAGGGCCGACGAGCTGCGGATGCGTTCGGGTGCAACGCAATTCCGCGCGGACAGTGATCGCACCGGCGCCACTATCACCGACCGGTGGGCTGTGGACCCCGTGGCCCCGGTTCCGCAAGATTGTGCCGTCGACCGATGGTCGGCCGAGGCGGCAATTCTGCTGCGGGCCGAGCGATCTCGGGGCGGTCTGGTGCTTGTGCGCTACGGAGCACGGCAACGCCTGGTCCTGGACATGGCTTCAGCTGGGGACGAACCGCCCGTAGTGCGGATCGCGGAGAAGTACCCGCGTGGCGGTGTGTCCGCGCTGCCGGTCCTGCCCGACGCGGCGACCTGGGTGCTGCCCGATCTGGCGTTGATCCGCGCGGGTGCGATCACGGCCGATCGGCTGCATCCACTGGTCGCCTCGGCGCTCGACCCGGACTGTTCGCCGACCGACCCACCCCGGATCAGCGCCGGTGAGCGGCTCGTCGAGTGCCGGGGAGAGCTCCACCGGATCGGGTTGGTGAACGGGGCGCTCGCCGCACTGGATCACGACCCGGCCGAAATCCGGCGCGAGGAACTGCTGGTCGCCCTGACCGGCACGCCGCTGCCCTGTCTGCGGGTCATCGACCAGGCACATCGTCATCCGGATTGGCTCGTCGGCGTTCGTGAACGTCTGGACCACGGTGACACCGCCGGTGCACTCGCTGTCGTCGAGGGACTACTCGGCCCCGGCGCGCTGCTGCGCGACGGTCCACTTCTGCACGAACTGGAAGCATCCGCGCAGCGCCGGATCACCTATGGCCTGTTCCGGGCCGGGCTACCCGCACCCGGTCACGGTCTTCGTTACCCTTCCCGCTGCGCCCGCCGCGAGCACGGCGCGCACCCACGCCACGCGATCAAGATTTGACGAGCACCGCGGCCTGCCAGGCCACTGCCCGGTGCGGCTCGCGTCTCTCGCATCCATCGAATTCTTCTGAACACAAAGGTGATTCACACATGTCTGTTCACACCCTCCGCGCTCCGCTCCCGGCTCCAGCCGCCGACTCCCAGCTCGATGTCGCGGGCGAACTGCTGGCTCTGCTGAGCGAGGTAACCACCGAGCCGCGTCCCGATACCCGACTGGAGGCGCTGACGCTGGCCGTGGCCGCCGACCTGCCGGTACTCCTGTGGGGCGAGCCCGGAATCGGCAAGACCGCCGCCCTGACCCAGCTCGCCGAATCGCTCGACCTGCCGCTGACCACGGTGATCGCGAGTGTGCATGAGCCGTCGGACTTCTCGGGCCTGCCCATCATCGGCGACGATCCCGCGGCACACGGTGTCCCGATGGCCCCACCGGACTGGGCCGTTCGACTCGCCCGCACCGGTCGCGGACTGCTGTTCCTCGACGAACTGTCGACCGCACCGCCCGCCGTCCAAGCCGCCCTGCTGCGCGTGGTCCTCGAGCGCAGAATCGGCGCGCTGCAACTGCCACCCGGTGTCCGCATCGTGGCCGCCGCCAACCCGCGCTCCTCGGCCGCCGACGGCTGGGAGCTGAGCCCACCGCTGGCGAATCGTTTCGTGCACCTGCAGTGGACCCACGACCACGACGTCGTCGTCCGCGGCCTGGGCGGAACATGGCCGCGGGCGCCAAGGACCCCGCGCGCCCCCCCCAAGCAGCCCGAGCGGGGGAGTTTAACCAACACAGAGCCCCCCCGGCCGGGATTGAGAGG
>NZ_JBHXMY010000059.1:0-2861 GCF_042720195.1 Nocardia sp. NPDC058497
CGGGGTCGCGCCGGTCCGGGCGCGGGTGCTGGTACCGCGCGCGGGGGATCCGGGGCCCCAGTTGGTGGGCTTGTTCTCGTAACTCATGGGCGTGGTCCCCGACGGCTTGTCGCTGACCTCGACGATCGACTCGCGGTTCTCCTCCAGCCCGTCGCTGGTGAAACTGATCGCGATCATCGCGGCGGTGCTGTGCACCCTGCTCGCACTCGGCGCGCTGGCCGTGCTCGACGGCAGCGACGGGCGCGGGCACCGCCGGTTCCTGCCGAAGAACTGGCTGAAGCCGACCTGGGCCGACGGCGCGGTCATCGGCACCCTGCTGGTCTGGCACTTCGTCGGCGCCAACACCTCCGACGACGGCTACATCCTGTCGATGGTGCGCGTCGCGCCCGACGCGGGCTACACGGCCAATTACTTCCGCTGGTACGGCGTGCCCGAGGCGCCGTTCGGCTGGTACTACTACGTCATCCAGGTCTTCGCCGAGATCTCCACGGCCAGCCCATGGGTGCGCGTGCCCGCGCTGATCTGCGCGATCCTGTGCTGGATGGTCATCAGCCGCGAGGTGGTGCCCCGCCTCGGCAACGCGGTCAAGCGTTCGCAGGTGGCGCTGTGGACCGGCGGCCTGGTGTTCCTCGCCTTCTGGCTGCCGTTCGACAACGGCCTGCGCTCGGAGCCGATCGTCGCCCTCGGCGCGCTGCTGACCTGGGTCTCGATCGAACGCGCCATCGCCACCGGCAGGTTGCTGCCCGCGGGCATCGCGGTGCTGATCGCGGCGTTCACCCTCGCCGCCGCCCCGACCGGTCTGATGTGTGTGGCCGCGCTGCTGGCGGGCATCCGTCCGCTGGTGCGGATCGTCGTGCGCAGGCACCGCCAGTTCGGCACGCTGCCGTTGCTCGCCCCGATCGCCTCGGCGGGTCTGCTGGTCTTGGTCGTCGTCTACGGCGACCAGACCTTCGCGGGCATCCAGGAAGCCAACCGGGTGCGGCAGGCCACCGGCCCGAACCTGGCCTGGTACGAGGACTACCTGCGCTACTACTACATGTTCGTCGAGACCGTCGACGGCTCGCTGGCCCGGCGCTTCGCCTTCCTGGTGATGCTGCTGTGCCTGTTCACCACGCTGCTGGTGCTGCTGCGCCGCCGTCAGGTGCCGGGCATCGCGTCGGGCCCGACCTGGCGGCTGATGGGGATCGTCTTCGGCACCATCTTCTTCATGATGTTCAACCCGACGAAGTGGACCCACCACTTCGGCGCGTACGCGGGCATCGCCGGTTCGCTGGCCGTGGTGACGGCGGTCGCCGTCTCGCAGAGCGCGCTGCGTTCGCGCAAGAACCGGGCCATCTTCCTGGCCGGATTGCTGTTCGTGCTCGCGCTGTCGTTCTCGGGTATCAACGGCTACTGGTACGTCTCCAGCTACGGCGTGCCGTGGTTCGACAAGACCATCTCGCTGGGTGGCGTCCGTTCCAACACGGTGATGCTGATTCTGTTCGGCGTGGCATTGGCCCTGGTCGGCTGGTACGCGCTGCGCGAGGACTACGTGAAACCGCAGCCGTCGGCGAAGACCGAGCGTGGCAGGCGGATCCGCAAGTTCGCCGCCATCCCGCTGACCATCGTGGTCGGGCTGATGGTGCTGTTCGAGGTGCTCTCGCTGGTCAAGGGCGCCACCCAGCAGTACCCGGGGTACTCGCTGGCCCGCTCCAACATCGACGCCATCGGCGGCAATGCCTGCGGTCTTGCCAACGACGTGCTGGTCGAATCCGATCCGAACGGCGGCAGGCTCGACCCGATCGTCGACCCGGCCCGCCCGTTCACCGATCCGAACGATCCGTTCGCGGGCACCGGCGCGGTCGGCTTCACGCCCAACGGCGTGCCGGGCGACCTGTCGGCAGACGCGGTCGAGGTGAAGCCGGGTACCGGCAACACCAGCAACCAGTCGGTCGGCGCGGCCTTCGCCGAGGGCGAGAGCGCTGGTACCGGCGGCGGTGAGGGCGCGCTCGGCGTCAACGGGTCGACCGTCGCGCTGCCGTTCGGGCTCGACCCGGCGCAAACCCCGATCCTGGGCTCGTACCAGGAAGGCGTGCAGCAGCCCGCGCACCTGGAGTCGGCCTGGTACGGGCTGCCCGCGCGCTCGGACGACTCGCCGCTGGTCGTGATCTCGGCGGCGGGCCGCATCGCCTCCAAGGACGACTCCGGCGCCGACAAGTACGGCCAGTCGCTGCTCGTCGAGTACGGCGCCCGCAATCCCGACGGCAGCGTCACCACGCTCGGCACCTACCTGCCGCGCGATATCGGCCCGTTCCCGTCGTGGCGCAACCTGCGCGTTCCGGTGTCCGACCTGCCCGCCGAGGCGAACGCGGTCCGCATCGTCGCCAACGACCCGATCCTGATCGGTGACCAGTGGCTGGCGTTCACCCCGCCGCGCGTGCCGAAGCTGCGGACACTGGACAGCTTCATCGGCCGCACCCAGCCGGTGCTGCTCGACTGGGCCGTCGGCCTGCAGTTCCCGTGCCAGCGGCCGTTCGCGCACCACAACGGCGTCGCCGAGGTGCCGAACTACCGCATCCTGCCGGATCGTCCGTTGGCGATCTCGTCCACCGATACCTGGCAGGCCCAGGAGTTCGGTGGCCCGCTCGGCTTCTCGCAGATGCTGGCGAGCCGGGTCACCATCCCGACCTATCTGAAGGACGACTGGGCCCGCGACTGGGGTTCGCTGGAACGCTACAACCAGTACCTCAAGGCCGAGCCGGCCCAGCTCGCGACGGATACCGCCCCGCGTAGCGGCCTGTGGACCCCCGGTCCGCTGCGGGTGTTCTGACCTGAGCCCGAGACAGTAGAAGGGGGGGGGGCCCCCGGGGGGGGCGGCGGGT
>NZ_JBHXMY010000059.1:2871-18015 GCF_042720195.1 Nocardia sp. NPDC058497
CTCCGCCGCTCTAGTGGCCGCGCCGCCCCTCCCCCGCCCCCCCCCGCCTTTGGTCGTTGACGGGGTGCAGGAGTCACACGTTGAGCATGCGACGGTTGAGGTCGCGGCGTAACACCTCTTGTGAAGGCAATCTATCCAGTACCCGCATCACTGCCGGTCGTAGTTCCTTTTTCTCGTCGTCGCTGAGCAGCTCGACGAGATCTCCCAGATCCATGTCATCGAAGGCTCCTGTCATACCCATCAGCGTACGTGCCCAAACGCGCCTGGGAAGGGCATTCGGCCGACATTTACAGCCGTTTCACGTACACGAAACGCTAACGGCCGCTAGGATTTTCGCGCCGTACACGCGCAACTGCCCGGTCGCTGCCCTTACGCTGCCGCACTATCTACTGCGCCCGGATCGCCGGCTCCTTCGCCCGCCCCGACTGCTCCACGACCCGCACCGAGATCTCGGCGGGCGGCGCGGGCTGATACGGCGTGAACCGCTCCAGCGAGCCCCAATCCCGGCCAAGATCGTGATCGAGATAGGTGGGGACAGTCTCGGCCTTCAGCAGCAGGCCTGTCCACCCGAGCGGGCCGCCGCCGATGTCGTCCTGCCAGGCGTTGGCGGCGTCCGAGCCGACCCGGTCGGGCAGAATCCGCCAGTTCGGGGCCTCGGCGACGCCGTCGTGGTGGTCGAACGGGCGCTGGCAGGGGAAGGCCAGACCGACGTGCCAGTCCAGCAGCACCGGGTCGGTCTGCCCGACGACGGAGTCGAGGGTGGCCAGCTTCGGCAGCCGCGGCGGGGTCACCGCGAGCCACTGCTTCTGCGTGATGTCGTTGTCGGTGGCGACCAGCCGGACGGCGTTCACCCCGTCGGGCAGCCGGTCCAGCGGCACGCGCAGGTTGCGCCAGGACGGCGCGGGACCGATGTCGAGCGGTTCGACCGAACCGGTCACCGTGACCTCGCCGTCGGCGGCGCGGGTGCCGTACTCCAGGCGCAGGCCCTGGCCGTAGTGCACGACGCCGTCGGTGTCGACGTAGCGGATGCGGCCCGCGGCGGTGACTACGAGTGCCTGGTAGGCCGGATCGTCGCGCACGGTGTCGAGGTCGAGGCGGTACCACTGCGAGGTCAGCTTCGCCTGCTGCTGCACGCCGTCCTGGTAGGAGCCAAGGACGGGTGTGCGGGCCGGGTCGAGGCCGAAGGGCAGGGCGACGGTGCTGCCGTTGAGGCCGGGCTCGGTGCTTGTCCCGCCGCCGGTGCCCGCGCCGGTGGTGTTGGTCGTCTTGTTGGCCGAGTCGGTGTCGACCGAGTTCGCGCCGCCGACGACGGTTTCGTCGGCATCGGCGGTGAGGTCGGCGGCGACGCCGTTCGGGGTGAAGCCGGTGGATTCGGCGCTCAGTCCGTCGGCGGGGGCGCCGGTGTAGGGGGTGAGCAGCGAATCGGCCGTATTCGTCTCCACCAGCACGTCGTTGGCGAGGCCGCACGTATTGCCGCGCAGCGACTCGATATTGGACTTCGCGATCGAGTAGGCGGGGTACTGGGTGACGGCGCCCTTGGCCATCGACGCCACCTCGAACAGCACGAGCAGCGCCGCCGCGATGGTCAGCGGCATGGTCGCGAAGCGGTCGAAACGCGACGGCGCGGACGGCGTGCGGTAGGGATCGCGCAGATGGAAATACAGTGCGACCAGCAGTGCGAGCACGGACAGTCCGAGGAAGATGGTCGAGACGCCCTTGCCCGCCACCAGTGGCGCCTTGTCCCAGAACGGCACGCCGAAGCTGGACACGTACCACCAGCCGTTGGAGCCGGTGAAGGTGATCGCCAGCACGAACAGCACGGCCGCGGTGAACAGCGCGCGATTGCGCGGAGCGCGAATGCCGTTGGCGCCGACCGCCACCGCCGCCAGCGCGGCCAGGGAACCGGCGAGCCCGGCGTACACGCCGAAGTGGTGGGTCCACTTGGTCGGCGTCCACATCATCAGCAGTAGCGCGCCGAACACGATGCCGAGGATGCGCACCGACGGGCCGCGGGAGGTGCCGGGGATGCGGCCCTTGCGCAGCACCTGCAGGATGCACACGAGCAGGCACAGCAGCATCACCAGGACGCCGAAGCGCCGGGCCAGCGAGCCGTCGGGGGAGAGCATGAACAGCGAGTCCCAGCGGGTGCGTTCGTCGAACCAGGCGACATTGGGGCCGACGAGGGTGCGGACTCGGGTCGCCTCCATGACGGTGGCCATGGTCTGGTCGGCGAAGACGATGATCAGCACGATCGTGCCCGCGGCCAGGCCGGGAGCGAGGAGCGCGGCGTAGCGGAAGATCTTGGCGCCCAGCGAGAGTCGACCGCCTGTGCCTGTACCTGCGGCGCTGCTCGTACCCGCTGCGCTGTCAGCAGTCGCTGCGGTGCCGGCAGCCGCCGCCTTGCTCGCGCCCGCTGTGGTCGTCGCATCCGCAGCTTCTGCTCGGCGGCTGCCCGCGGAATCGCTGTCTGCGCCGCCGAATTCGTCGGCGGCGATCCGGCGCGGCAGCACACCCTGCGCCCGCTTGATGATGATCATCAGCACCGGCCGCGTCCCCGCGATGAGCGCGGCGATGCAGATCAGCCCGGTCGGGCCCGCGGCGAGGGAGAACGCGGCCACCAGGATCGCCAGTGCCGCCGGCAGCAGCCGGGCGGTGGCGATGGCGCGTTCGATCAGGCACCAGGTGAGCAGCGCGCCCGCCGCGATCAGCGGTTCGGGGCGAAGGCCGTTGTCGTAGGGCAGCCAGAACGCCAGGAACACCAGCCCGGCCGTCCACAGCGCCACCTTGTCGCGGCGCACGCGAGCGCCGAGGCGGGGCAGCACCTCCCGGCTGATCACCGCCCAGCACACCAGGCCCGCGGCGAGGGCTGGCAGGCGCATCCAGGGGCTGGCGTCGGAGACCTTGGTCATCCAGGCGAGCAGTTCGTAGGACCAGCCGAACGGCGCCTCGGGGACGCCGAACCAGCGGTAGTAGTTGGCCATGTAGCCCGATGGGCCGGAAGCGCGGGCCATATTGAGGATGTAGCCGTCGTCGGAGGTGTTGGCGCCGATGACATGCCAGCCGAGCAGCGTCACGACGACGACCACGTCGGTCGGGGTGATCCGCCACCAGTGCCGGGGCAGGAAACGGCGGGCGCGACGGCCGTCGGAGGTGTCGAGCAGGTGCAGGGCGATCAGCGCGATGACGGTGGCGATCGCGGCCGCGATCATCGTCACCAGCTTCAGCGTCGTCGGCGTGGAGGTGAACCGGGAATCGATGTCGGCGTGCACGCGGGCACCGGTGAGCGCGGCCTCGTCGAGATCGGTGAAGACGCCGACGATCTGGGGGCGCTTGTCGACGGTGACGGTATTGCGGAACGGGCTGCCGTCCTCGCGCGTCACCCCGGCGAACTCGACGGTGGTCGCCGCGATGGTGGATTCGATCGTGATGCGCTCGCAGTTCGCGATCTCGGCGATCGGCGCCGACAGCATCGGCACATCGCGCGCCTGCACCCCGAGCACACCGTCACGCACGGCGACGGTGAGTCCCTTCCGGTTCTGGCCCGACGCGACCGGGATGGTGCTGACCAGGGTTGTCGCCCCGGTCTCCGGCAGGTCGCGCAGCATCGTGCACGGCAGTCGCGCGTCGAGCCGCTGCGGAACATAGGAGACGAGCGGTGCTTCGACACTGGTCGCGCCCGCCTGCGGCCAATCCAGGCTCGCGCGGTCCTGCCGCACCGGCAGCAGCGGCGTGAGCAGGGCAAGCACGAACCCGAGCAGCCCGCAGACGAGGGCGATCAGGCGGTATCGGGTGAACGCTCGGTCAGATCGCAGCACGGGGGTTGATGCTAGCCATCGAACCTGTGCGCCGGGTCATCCCGTCTTGCGGTCGCTCCAATCGAGCTGGGCTTTGGCCCAGTCGGGGATCTCGGCGTCGGGGCGGGGGAAGGCGGCGAATTCGGCGCGCAGATCCTCGACCGAGAACTCCGGCATCCAGTCCGCGACGGTGCCGGTGGAGTAGGTCGCCTTGTAGCGGGTGGGGCCCGCGATGAAGATCTCGGCGCTGAGCCAGGCGCCGACGGCCGGGTCGTAGGACAGGCGCTTGTGATCGGTGAAGTACTCGAGCACCTCGACCGGCGGCACCAGATTGGTGACCGAACCGTCGCGCTCCTTGATCTGCACGCCTGCCACGGTGTGGTCGCCGACCTGCAGCGACCAGAGAAGGGCGAACTTCTGGCCCGGCGCCAGCATGGCGATCGCGGCGTCGACGACGGTCTGCTCGATCTGACCGACCGTGTGCAGCTCTTCCCTGGGGGAGGGCTCACGTTCCTGACGGTGCGGGCGAGTCAGCAAGAGATCGATCCGCTCCGATCTGCTGAGCGTCATAGCTATACCTCTGCATCCGTACCGATCAGCACTACCAAAACTGATTTCGGTCGGCCGAACTTGTCAACATTTCGCAGCGTACTCGCCCCGCGACGCGAACCGCGCGGTTTGTTGACGCTGACCGGGCATATTGTGGTCTATCGCGCTCCCGCACACCAGTAGCTATCGGGTGTCAATCAACACATGGGCGTCTGACCAGGGGATTCAGGCGGCCGAAGCGCGCAGCGCGAACCAGCCGTCGATCGGGTCGGCGAAACCGTGATAGACCAACGGAATGCGCTGGTCGATCTCGAAATACCGGTAGACAGCCAGCATCGCCTGGCGTACCGAATGGGACTGGAAGTCATCGATGCGGCGCGGGCCGATGCGGTGTTCGGGCAGCAGTTCCAGGCGCATCAGCTCGGCGGGGTCGTCGACGTCGAGACCCCACGGCTCCGGTTCCTCGATGAGGTGGTCGTGCAGCACGGTGCGCGCGGTGGGCGGATCATGGCGACTGCCGGTGAACGCGACGCGCTCGACGCGGGCGAGGCCGCGGGTACTCAGCGGCGTACGGACCGCCTCGATCAGGTCGATCATGTCGACATCCGGTTTAGGTTCTGGTTTTCGTCCGGCGACCGGCGCTTGTTCGAGCATATGCAGCACCTGCCCACCGCGAACCAGCGGTTCGGGTACCACGAAGAAGCTGATGCTCGGGCAGTCGCAGTGCATGCCGGTGAGGCACACCCGCGTGTGCAACGGATCGGACATAAGTCCTCCTCCGGTAGCGGGTCGCCGGGACCCGTGACGTGCAGGATCGAAGATTCCAACGCCATCCGCCGTGGTACTCGCCCGCCGGCGGCGACCATGCCGCACATGTCAGTGTAGTGCCGTCGAGCGGCCTGGACGGGGGATGCGGCGTATCCTTACTTCATTCCATCAGTAAGGAGATCGGCATGGATGCATTGGCTCGACTGACGTCGAAGGGGCAGATCACTGTCCCCAAGGCGGTGCGTGACGCGCTGGAACTACACACTGGTGACAACGTGCACTTTCGCGTGGAGGGCGAGGTGGTGGTGCTGGCGAAGACTCCGGATCTCCTGGACCTCGCCGGCAGTGTGCCCGTTCCGCCGCAGGTTCGCGGCCGCTCTTGGGACGAGATCCGCGACGCCGCGTGGGCGCGGCAATGGCGGGATGGGGAGTCTTGACCATCTATCTCGATACGAACGTTCTGGTCCGCCATTTCACGCAGGATCCACCGGATATGGGTCGGCGCGCGACGGCTCTGCTCGCGGAGTCCGAAGAGCTCTACCTGCCTGATCTCATCGTGGCGGAGACGGTGTACGTGTTGCAGAGCGTGTACCAGGTGCCCCGGCCAGAGGTGGCCGCGCTGACGCGAGCGATTATCGGTTCACGCAATGTCGCGACGGATGATCCGGCCGTCTTGATCCGCGCCGTCGACGTCTACGAACACCACCGTCTGTCGTTTGCCGACGCCTATTTGGTTGCCCTGGCCGAGGCCGATTCGGGGTCGGCGATTGCCTCGTTCGACAAGGGCATCGGCAAGGTTGGGACGGTGCGACGCATCGAGCCAGGGCTCAGCGGCGCACCGTGATCAGGGTGAAGGGGCCGATGTCGGTGGTGGTGAAGGCGGGGTCGGTGAAGAGGGTTTTGGGGAAGGCGACGGTGTAGCGCTTGACGTTCGGGTCGTTGGGGTAGACGTCTTCGGCTAGGCGCAGGGTGTAGGTGTCGCCGTCGCGGCGGAAGAGGAAGGCGTCGGGGGCTCGCCAGGGAGCTGCCGACATGGCGTCGAGGAGGGCGGGGGCGGAGTCGAGTTTGCTCCAGGCGGCGATGGTGGCGGCGCGGTCTTTGAAATCCGACAGTGGGTTCGCGTAGTGCGAGGTGAGGGCCTGGAAGCCGAAGTAGGGGTAGAAGGACAGGAAGCTGGTGTCGGCGGTGAGGACGACGGTTTCGTCTCGGGGGCGGCCGGTTCGGTCCAGCAGGGCCTCATCGATCGCGTGGTAGTAGGCCACCGCTGAGGGCTTGCGCTTGTCGGCGCGTTCGCCGAAAGTGCCGTCGGCGTTGGGCACATCGGTGGGCACCGTGTCGGTGTAGGCGGTGTCGATCTCGTGGGTGAGCACGGTCGGGATGTGCTGGGCGAAGGCGAGTGCGCCGAGCACCGCCACCACGCCCGCTGCGGTGCGCACCGGGGTCGAGTCGTTCATCGCTCGGTAGACCAGGGCCGTCAATTCGACGAAGCCGAAAACGCCTGCGGCGGCGAGCAGGGCGAGCAGCACCGGCTCCAACCGGAACGACAGCAGCGTGGTGCCCGCGGCGGTCGCGGCCATCGACAGCAGCGTCCACAGGTAGATCGCCACCACCCCGAGTCCCAGCGACTGGGCCCGGCGCGAGGTTCCGGCGCGCAACACCAGCCACAGCACCCCGAGCAGGCACAGCGCACCGCGCAGCGAGAACTCCAGCATCGGGAAGGCCAGCTCGGCGCCCGACTGCGGCAGATAGTGGAAGGCGTTGCCGGAGGGCAGTTTCGCCCCCGACAGCATCTTCAGCAGATACGGCGCCCACACCACCAGCGCGAGCACGGCGGCGATGGCCCCGATGACGACCAGCTTGGTCAGCGGCGCGATCGCCGACCGCCACGGCGCCGGACCACCGACGGCACGCGGTCCGCCGACCCGCGGCCGCAGGTCTTCCTTGCGCGTGTACACGGCCACACCCGCCGCGACCACGGCCATCAGCACCAAGGTGAACGCCACGATCGCCAGGTACAGCGTGTAGAAGCAGGCGGCGACACCGAGGAACAGTCCGGTGCCGAGCACCGCGCCCCACCCGCCCGTCGACCGGTGCAGCGCACCCCAGGCGAGCACGAGCACCGGCGGAATGAACACGACCAGCACCGCGCCGTAGGCCTCGGGGGAGGCGTAGGCCAGCGTCATGGCGGTGACAGCCGCCGCGGCGCCGACCGCGAGATCGGCCCGCACCAGCTGCGTCCACAGCACCAGCGCCACCGTCGCGGCAATGGCGAGCAGCCCGATCGAGTACGGCTTGAACACTTCCCAGCCGTCCATGCCGAGCACATTTCCGACCCGCCCGCCGATCCAGAACCAGCCCGCCGGATAGAACGGCGGCAGATCGACATAGGTCATATCCCGCAGCGCCGCACTGTCGGTGAGCCGCGTCAGATACTCGGTGCGAAACTCCTGATCCACCGAGACACCGAACAGATACAGCTTGGTCGCCGCCAGCGGCATACCGAGCGTCACCGTCACAAAGCTCGAAATACCCACCCAGGAGGCCAGTTTCGCCACCACCGGCCACTTCCGCAGCCGGATCAGCAGCACCGAAACCACCAGCAGCGCGATGGCGACGACCTGGCCGACCGTAGTCAGCGCCCTAGTCACGTTGGAGGAGTTGAACGCAGGCCACTGCACCGCCGAGAACGCGAACAGCCCGACCACGGCGACAACGAGCGCCACCAGCGCCGCCGCAACGCCCTCACCGACCCCGGCCCCGATCCTGCGCCCCGCCCGCACCTCATCGTTGGTCGTCATCGGCGCGCAATCCTCCGGCTCCACTCAGCTCCACGGTCCGGGCCAGCCTAGTGGAGTCGACTCGAGCCGTCGGGTTCTCAGATCCCCAGTTCCAGCGGCCCGTCGTGGACATTGACTTCGCGCAGCTCGGTCGCGAACCTGGTCGCGGTGACGAAATCCTTGTCGTCGTGGACGATGGTCAGGTTGTGATTCACGGCGGTGGCACAGATCATCAGGTCAACGGCCGATAGCGAGTTCACGCAGCCGCCCTGTGCTGCTCGGCGTTGGATAGTGCGGATCCACGAACCAGCCGATTTCGGGACCGCCGCATCGCGCGTCGTCTGATCGAACAGCGTCGTGAATTCGTCGTACTCTTCGAGATTTCGAGCTGACCGAAAGAACTCCGTTCGCTGTGGATAGCACGATCGCAGCGCGCCATCTGCGATGACGTCGCGCCATGTGTCGCTGACGGGACCGCCGCGCAGCATGCGCCACATCGCCGACGAGTCGATCAGATATCCGGTCACCGTCGGTAGGCCTCTTTGGCGGCGCGGTGGGCGGCTTCCATACCCTCGATGTCCCAGCCTTGTGCGAGCTCGATGGCTCGGTCATACGCTGCGACCCGGTCGCGTCGCTCGTTGTATTCGTCAAGGGCGGCGGCGACCGCGGCAGTCTTCGTGCGATGACCGCCAAGACGTTTGGCCTTCTCCAGCGACTCATCGTCGATGTCGATATGCGTTAGCGACATGTCAGTACTCCTGTACATGATCTGGCCTTCGCCATCGCCTAAATTGTACATATCTTCCCCACCCTCTCCGCTAAACGAAACTGCCGCACCGTTAGCAACGGTGCGGCAGTGATTCGGAGCGGGGTCCCGACTAGATGGGGAGCTTCCGGAAGATCGGGCGCGGCACGTGGCGCAGGGCCGACATCAGGAAGCGGGCCTCGCCGGGGGCCCAGACGATCTCGGTGCCCTTCTCCGAGGCGGAGACGGCCATCCGGGCGACGTCCTCTGGATCTACGGTGAGCGGGGCTTCCTTGGAGCCGGTGGCCTCCCAGTGCGCCTTCGTCGCCGAGGTGCGCACCTGCATCGGGCGCACGACGGTGACGCGCGGGCCGTGCGGGCGCAGCGCCTCGCCGAGGCCGAGGTAGAAGCCGTCGAGGCCGGCCTTGGTGGAGCCGTAGACGAAGTTGGAGCGGCGAACGCGCTCGCCGGCGACCGAGGACATGACGATGATCCGGCCGTGGCCCTGCGCCTTGAACTTCTCGCCGACCAGCACGCCCACCGACACACCGGCGGTGTAGTTGATGCCGACGGTCATGACCGCCTTGCGCTGGTTCTGCCACAGCTCCTCGGCGTCGCCGAGCACACCGAACGCCACGATCGCGACGTCGACGTCACCCGCGGCGAACGCGGCGTCGACGACCTTCGGGTGCGAGTCGGTGTCGAGCGCGTCGAAGTCGATGACGTCGACCTGGGTCGCACCGGCCGCCTTCAGTTGCGCGACGGCGCCCTCGAGCAGCGGGTCGCCGGGCAGGTTGGCCAGGACGATCCGGGCCGGGCTCTTGCGCAGGTACTCGGCGCAGATCGCGAGACCGATCTCGGAGGTGCCGCCGAAGAGCAGAATGGTCTGTGGGTTGCCCACTGCGTTGATCACTGGAGCTCCAGCCTCCTGGCCATATCGGACATGAAAACGCCGGTCGGGTCGACGCTGCGGCGGATCTTGATCCACTCGTCGATCCGCGGGTACATCTTGTGGAACGCTTCCGCGCTGGTCCGCGAGTCCTTCGCGGTGTAGAGGCGGCCGCCGAACTCCATCACGCGCCGGTCCAGATCGGTGACCAGCTCGTTGAGGCCGCGGCGGATGGGGAAGTCGACGCAGATGTTCCAGCCGGGCATCGGGAAGCTCAGCGGCGCCGCGTTGCCCTCGCCGAACAGCTTGAACACGTTGAGCGCCGAGATGTGCCCGGACGCCTGGATGTCGATGATGATCCGCTTGAACTCTTCGACGGCCTCGGTCGGCACGACGAACTGGTACTGCAGGAAGCCAGCCGAACCGTAGACCCGGTTCCACTCCGCGATCATGTCGAGCGGGTGATAGAACTGCGTCAGGTTCTGGACCTTGCCGGTGTAGGTACCGCCCATGGCGTAGTACGCCTCGCCGACAGCGCCGAGCGAGAGGCGGTTGGCCGACCAGCTCGGGAAGATGTTCGGCACCGTCAGCAGCTGCGGCGCGTCGAACTTCAGCGGGTTCTTGCGCAGCTTCTTGGGCAGCTCGTCGACCTTGGCCAGCCGGCCGCGGGTCAGGCAGGCGCGACCCAGCTTGGGCAGCGGGTTCATCACGTCGAACCACGCGCTCGAGTAGGTGTAGTTCGCCTCGCTGCCGTCGCTGTGCACCGCGACGGTCTCGTCCAGCGTGGAGGTCTTCACGCCGTCGTTGAGGAAGTAGGCCGTCTCCGTCGGCGCCATCTCGACGGTGGCGCGCAGGATGATGCCGGTCAGGCCGTTGCCGCCGACGGTGGCCCAGAACAGCTCGGCGTCGGCGGTCGGCGAGATCGTGCGCACAGAGCCGTCGGCGGTCAGCAGGTCGATCGAGCGGACGTGGTTGCCGAAGCTGCCTTCGCTGTGATGGTTCTTGCCGTGGATATCGGAGGCGATGGCGCCGCCGATGGTCACCTGGCGGGTGCCGGGTAGCACGGGGACCCACAGGCCGAACGGCAGCGCGGCCTTCATCAGCTGGTCCAGGCTCACGCCGCCGTCCACGTCGACCATGCGGGAATCGCGGTCGATGCGGTGGATGCGGTTGAGCGCGGGCATGTCGATGACGAGCCCGCCCGCGTTCTGCGCGTGGTCGCCGTACGAGCGGCCCAGGCCACGGGCGATCACGCCGCGTCGCAGGTGCGCCGGCTTGGAGTCGTTGTCCTCGGCGACCATGCTCACGGCCTTGACGATCAACTCGGGATCGCTGGTCGAGAGCACTTCGGCGGAGGTGGGTGCGGTGCGACCCCATCCGGTGAGCGTGCGCGTGCGCGTAGGCAGCGCAAACGCACCGTCGGTGGTGGTCGGAATGTTCTCGGACATCGGCTAAGAGGCTACATGCATGGCGGGAAACGCGACCGGTCTCGTAGTCTTCCTCACGTGCAAGCCCAACCGCATCTGCCGCTTCCCGCCGAGATTCCCCTGGTCGACGAGCCCGGCGGAACCGACGTAGACCTGAAGACGCAGATCGTGCGGTTCACGCTGACCGGCGGCCTCTCGGCGATCGTCGACTACGGCATCTACAGCCTGCTGCTGAACCTGGTCGGGTGGCCGGTGAGCCTGGCCAAGGCCATCAGCTTCGTCGCGGGAACGACCACCGCGTACCTGATCAACCGCCGCTGGACGTTCAAGGCCGAACCGAGCAGGGCGCGCTTCTTCGCCGTTGTCGCGCTCTACGCGGTGACCTTCGCCGTGCAGGTCGGCATCAACGCGGTGCTGTACTTCGCGCTGCCCGACGAGTGGTGGCGGCAGCCGCTCGCGTTCGTCATCGCGCAGGGCACCGCGACCGTCATCAACTTCGTCGTGCAGCGGCTGGTGATCTTCAAGATCAAGTAGTCAGCTGGCCTTGGCCGCTGCGGGTGCAGGCTGCTTGCCCGCCTTGACGCCGAAGTAGTCGCCACCCTTGGCCCTGACACTGTCGGTGCCCCACTCGCGGCGATCCCGCGCGACCGGCACCATCTGCGGAATGTGCTTGCGGCAGTGGATATAGGCTTCTTCCACGTCGACGACGATCCACACCTGCGATGACTTCCCGCGTTCAGGGTCTGGCAGATCGCCGACGGTCTCGCGTAGCTCACTGTCGGCAACCATGCGGGCCTTACCGTTGATGTGCAGCCCGATCAGGTCGCGAACGAAGTCGATCATCAAGATCCCCACGTGCGGGTTCTCGAGTATGTTGCCGAGGCTGGCCATTACCCCGTTACCTCGATATTCGGGGTACGCAACCGTGCGTTCGTCGATGACGTGCAGGAATCCCGGGGTACCTGCCCGGAAGCTGGCGTCACATTCGCCGTGCGAGTCGGCGGTGGAGATGAACGCCATGTCCATCCGCGCGACGAATTCGACCATCGACGGGTTCAGGTAGTCGATCACCTGGTCGTCGTAGAAGCGTTCGGCCCTGTCCGTGGTGCCCAACGTGTCCTGAAGCTCGTGCTCTCCGTCGCTGCCGACGTGTTTTCCGGGCATCGGGGCCCCCTCTGCTAGCCGAACCGGGTGATGCGGGTTTCGCGCCGAAACCCCCGCCTGTGACCGCGATCTCACCCAGTCTAGGGGAGCATCACCAGTTATGGGGCGTGTCCATTGTTGCGAATGGTATGAAAGCCGGGTTTGCGCAACGGTTTCCGGAGTGGACTGATCAGGCCGGTCCTACCGTCACCGGGACGCCGTTGAAGACGGCGGTGCCCGACACCGCGTCGACCACCGAATCATCGGTCAGCACATTGGCATTCACGCCGGCGTGCGCGAGCGCGACCGATTGGGTGGTGCTCGCGCCGTGTCCCCAGCCGTGCGGCAAACTCACCACGCCCGGCATGATCGTCGGCGTCTGTTCGACGTGAACCGTCAACGAGCCAGCCGCCGAACTGATTTCGGCCAGCTCGCCGAGGCCGAGCCTGCTCGCGTCGTCGGGATGGATCTGCAGCGTGCACCGGTTCGATCCGCCGACGAGGCCCGGGATGTTGTGCATCCAGCTGTTGTTGGAGCGCAGCTGCCTGCGCCCGATCAGCACCATCTCCGGTGCGCTCGCCGCGAGTCCGGCACGCAGTCTGGTGACGTCGGCGAGCAGCTCCGGCGGTGCGAGTTCCACCTTGCGCGACGCCGTGCGCAGCACGCCGGGCAGGCGCGGTCGCAGCGGACCGAGGTCGATGCCGTGCGGGTTGGCGAGCAGGGCGCGCAGGCTCAGCTCGCCGCCGTTCCACGCGCCGTACGGGCCGAGCTTGAGCATCAGGTCGATCCGCTGTTCGGTTGTGTCGGTGCCGTCGAGCTCGTCGCGCCGCTCGCTCATCCCCGCCTTGTGCAGCATGCCCGAGATGACCAGCTCGTCGATCATCGCGATCGGGCTGTCCGCGCCGGTGCCGGCGTGCGGTTGCCCGCTGACGGCGGCCGCGAGCCGCGCGATCACCGCCGATTCGGAAGGACGGCCGTCGAGCGGAACCAGGGGAGGCGAGTACCGGGTGTAGTTGCGCACCGCGAACTGCAGCAGCGCGAAGTCGTAGTGCGACGACTGCACCGAGCGCGGCGGCGGCAGGATCACCGACGCGTGCCTGGTCGTCTCGTTGATGTACCGGTCGACGCTGACCATGAACTCCAGCCCGGCCAGTCCGCGGTCGAGCCTGGCGCCGCTCGGCGCGGACAGCACCGGGTTGCCCGCGACCGTGACCAGGGCTTTGATCTGTCCCTGACCGGGGGTTTCGATCTCGTCGGCGAGGGTGGCGACGGGCAGTTCGCCCATCGTCTCCGGCAGTCCGCGCACCCTGCTGGTCCAGCGGCCCGGCCGGAACGGCCTGGTGCGCGGGATGCCGCCCGCCGCCGCGGTGGCGAACATGGCGCCGCCGGGGGCGTCGAGATTGCCGGTCAGCGCGTTGATCGCGTCGACCAGCCATTGGGTGAGGGTGCCGAACTCGGCGGTGCAGGTGCCGATCCTGGCGTAGACGGCGGCCGTCGGCGCCGCGGCGAGGTCGCGGGCCAGGGCGCGGATGGTGTCGGCCGGGATGCCGGTGCGCTCGACGACCGCTTCCGGGGTGAACTCCGCGGCGGCGGCGCGCAGGTCGTCGAGGCCGTCGGCCTCGATCCGCACGTCGGTCAGTTCCTCGGCGAAGAGCGTGTGGACGACGGCGAACAGCAGGTAGGCGTCGGCGCCGGGGCGGATGAACAGGTGCTCGTCGGCCAGCGCCGCGGTCCTGGTCGCCCTCGGGTCGACGACGACCAGCTTGCCGCCGCGGGCACGCAGCGCCTTCAACCGTCCGGGGAAGTCCGGCGCGGTACACAGCGAGCCGTTGGATTCGAGCGGGTTGGCGCCGAGCATCAGCAGGAAGTCGGTGCGGTCGAGATCGGGCACTGGCACGGTCAGCGGGTCGCCGAACATGAGTCCGGCCGCGACCTGCTTGGGCATCTGGTCGGCGGTGCTCGCGGTGTAGATGTGCCGGGTGCTCAGCGCGCGGATCAGGGCGGGGAGATAGAGCGCGCCCGCGACGGTGTGGGCGTTGGGATTGCCCAGGTAGACAGCGGTCGAGCCACTGCCGTGCGCCGTGACGACCTCGGTGAATCTGGTCGCGATCAGGTCGAACGCCTCGTCCCAGCTCGCGGCGCGGAAGCCGTCGCCCTCGCGGATCAGCGGGGTGGTGACCAGATCGGGGTCATCGTCGAGCTTGCCGAAACTCGCGCCCTTCGGGCACAGGAAGCCCTTGCTGAACGGATCGTCGCGATCGCCGCGCACCGAGACCACCCGGTCGGCGTCGTCGAGCGTGATCGCGAGACCGCAGACGGCCTCACACAGCGGACAGGTGCGCAGCAGCGTTCGCGGAGCCATGCCCCATCCTTACGCCGTCCGGCGCACCCGGGTTCGAAAACGCCGAAACCCGCGATGGGTGCGTTCCGCCGGGGCGCTATACCCATGTTGGTCTCTCGCGAAACAGGTTTGGCCCCAACACTATTGGGGGCACGGAGAAAGGTCGGATCGTCCTATGATCACCAGGGAGGGGGGTAGCGGGGGGTTCTGGAAGGGAACAATGCGTACTTTCAAGCTTGCCACCGGGGCCACTGCCCTCGTCGCCGCCGCGATCACCCTTTTCGCGGGCACCGCGTCCGCCGCGCGGACCGCCGACGCGGTGGGTGGCACCGACACCATCACCGTCTCCATCAACAACACCGACGACGCCTGCTGGTCCGGGACGGTGATGGTGGACGAGATGTTGCAGAGCGCCATCCTCTCCAAGGAGAAGCCGTCCGCGGTGCTCGCGAACATCGAGGCGGGCAACCACCGGGTGCGGGTCCACCTCTACGTCGGTGAGGGCGAGTCCTGCAGCGTCAACAGCCCGGCCGTCGAGTTGCTGGACAAGACCGTCGCCGTGGGCGACGCGGCGGGCAACCCGATCCAGGATCTCCTCGATTCGGGCAGTGCGGCTCTCGGCCTGAAGTAGGCACTGAAGAAAGCTCGGGCCGGGTCGGACTGGGTCACTGGGTGGATCGACCGCCGCCCGGCCCGAGCTTTTATCGTCAC
>NZ_JBHXMY010000060.1:0-17980 GCF_042720195.1 Nocardia sp. NPDC058497
CCCGCGTCGGTGCCGATGATCGTGGATTCCCCGGTGGTGCTCGCGGTGTAGTTGACAACTGTTTCGCCGGGCGCGGCCGCGCTGGTGGCGGTGGTGAGGCCGAGAGCGGCCGTGAGCGCGACGGCTGTGGCCGTGGCGCGCAGGGTGGTGATGTTCCTCATCGAAATGCTTCTCTTTCTGGTTTCAGGGTTCTCGTTCCGGGACTTCCAGGCCTTGCCCGGATCTCGCTGGTGCGTCGCGCTATTCCTTCCGGTGCAGGCTGACGGCGCGGGGCGGTCAGGGCGACAGGTCGGCCAGGTTGGCGCGCAGCGCTGTCGCGGCGAGATCGGCGGCGTCACCACAGGCGAAGGCGCGCACACCTGCCTTGCGCCAGAACGCGTGACGCTCCGGTGTGCGGACGAGCGCGCAGAACGCGACATCGTGGGTCGCGCAGCTCTCGTGTAGCCGCGTCACCGCCGACAGCACTGCCTCATGCCGCAATTGCCAGGGCACGCCCAAGGATTGGGAGAGGTCCGCGATGCCGGGCAGGACCATGTCGATGCCGCCGCCGCGCAGGATGTCATCTATCGAGTCGACCGCGTCGGCGTCTTCGATCAAGGCGATGAGCATGACGTCGGTATTGGCGCGACGGCACTGTTCGACCGGGTCGCTCAGCCCGTAGCGCGCCGCTCGCCCGCTGCCGAGCGATCGCATGCCGACGGGTGCGTAGTAGGCCGCCCGCACCGCCGCGTCGACATCGGCGCGACTGCGCACGTGTGGCACGACGATGCCGAGCACCCCGGCGTCGAGTCCGCGCAGGATGGTGGCGGTGTCGTGCGGGGCCACGCGCAGGAAGGGCGTCAAGCCCGCGGCCTGCGCGGCGCGGATCAGGTTCTCGAGATTCTGTGGATCCAGCAGCGTGTGTTCGGCGTCGATGACGACGAAGTCGTATCCGGCCCAGCCGATCATCTCGACCAGGGCGGGTGCGGGAATCGAACAGAACAGCCCGTGTACCTGTTCCCCGTCGGCCAGCTTGCGCCGGACCCGGTTGACCGGTGTCATCGGCCCACCCTGGCGCCGTCGGCGTAGTGGAAGGTCGGTGGCGGGTGCATCAGGAAGTCGTGATGGGAGATGTTCCAGGCGTAGGCGCCGGCGAGTCCGAACACGATCCGATCGCCTGCCCGCAAGGGATCGGCCGAGACATTCTGTGCCAATTGGTCTTTGGGTGTGCACAGCTGTCCGGCGACCGTGACGGGCGAGGTCGCGGCGCGCGGTCTGGCCCACGGGTGGCCCCAGGTGTCGACCGGAACCACCGCGCAGGGCTGGCTGTGGCCTTTGGTCGCGGGCGTGCGCAGATGGTGCGTGCCGCCACGCACGATGGCGAATTCGCCGCCGTGACTGGACTTCACATCGAGCACGTCGGTGGCGTACCAACCGCAGTAGGCGGTCAGCGACCGGCCCGGTTCGATGCGCAGCCGCAGCTCCGGCGTGGGACGCACGAGCTCGTCGAGCGCCCCGCCGTAGGCGGCCCAGTCGAAGCGGCGGTGCGGCGCGGTGTAGTCGACGTTCATGCCGCCGCCGATGTTCACCTCGGTGAGTGCGACATCGTGGCGATCGGCCGCCGCACGCGCCCACCGGAGCACCGACGCGGCCACGGCGGCCAGTTCCGGCGCCTCGAGTCCGCTGGTGAGGTGGGCGTGCACGCCACGCCAGCGCAGTCCCGGATACCGGCCGCCGGCCAGCTCGGCCAGCAGCGTGTCGGCGTCGTGCGGATCGAGGCCGAAGGGGGTGGGGCGCCCGCCCATCGCCAGGGCGCTGTCGGCCAGTGTGCGTGAATCGAGCGGCAGATTCACTCGCAGCAACACCTCGACCGGCTGGGTCGCCTGGTCGGTGAGCGCTCCCAGCGCCCGCAGCTCTCCGGCACTCTCGACGTGGATGCGGTGCACTCCGTGATCGAGGGCCGCCCGCAGCTCGGCGGCGGTCTTGCCCGGTCCGCCGAAGGCCAGCGGACGGCCGGGCACGGTGGCGGCCACGTGCGCGAGTTCACCACCCGACGACACTTCGAAGCCGTCGACCGACTCGGCGAGCACGGCGAGCACGCGCGGTTCGGGGTTCGCCTTGGCCGCGTAGTACAGCTCGACCTGGTCGGGCAGCGCGGCGCGCACCGCGGCGGCATGGTCGCGCAGGGCGTCCAGGTCGTAGAGATAGGCGGGAAGGTCGGCGTCGGCCAGGCTTGCCGCCCAGTCGGCCGCTGTCCGGGAGAGCGCGATCATCGGGTCAGCTCCGCGAGCGCGCTGGGGCTGTACCCGGCCAGCGGGGTAATCGTCAGCGGGGAGGGCAACCGGACGTATCCGGCGTCGCGATCCGGTTTCCGTTCCCACCGGGTGAGCAGATTCGCCTTGGCGGGCAGCGGTACCCCGGCCAGCAACGCGGCGAGGCGAGGGGGCTGCCCGGCCTGCGCCCAGTAGCGAGACATGGTGTCGCGCACCCGCTCCCAGAGCGTGGTCTCGAGAGCCGGGTGGAGATCAGCGAGCGCGGCCAGCATGTCGGCGATGTTGTTGACGACCAGGCAGTAGACGACGCGGTCCCAGCCGCGATGGGCGTCGTAGGTCATCCGCTGGGCGACCTCGGGCAGCAGGGTCGCCAGCACCGTTTCGTGCTGGTCGGCGAGCAGCTTGGTGCCTTCGAGGTCCCGGAACAGCACCTGCACCGGCATTCCGGCGCCGTCGACCCCGATCAGCACGTTCTGCAGGTGCGGTTCGAGCACTACGCCGAATTCGAAGTACGCGGCCAGAATCGGGGCGACGAGCAGCTCCAGGTAGGCGTCCCACCACCGCAACGCCTGTTGCGCGTCCTGATCGGGCAGCAGCCGGGAGATATGCGCGGGTCCTGTCGGGTACTCGTCGGCGACGGCGGCAGCCAGCAGTGCGGTGACGCCGGGACGCAACCGGCCCGACAGTCCCTCACGCACGATCACGCCGAAGCCCTCGAGCAGTTCGCGATCGGGCCCGCCGTCGATTCCGGGGAGGGCGAGGCTACGGTAGGCGGGTTCACGGAGCATCCCGCTGCCGGGGAAGCGGGTTTCCAGCCGGGCGAAGATCGGGGTCAGGATCCGGTCGAGGGTGACCGCGCCGGTCAGCTCGTACCACGCGTTCTTCCGCAGACAGTTGGTGATCCGGACGTTGAGGCTGAACTTTAGGAACATCGTCTCGTCGTAGACGGTCCGCACCGACGCGGTGGCGGCGAATTGCCTTGTCCCGACGCCGAGGTCGATGATGTCACCACGATCGATGGCTGCCTGCACGGCGGGCCGGGCGCGCATCATCTCGTATTGCCAGGGGTGGGCGGGCAGGAGCCGATACCCGACGGGCACCGTGGGGCCGAGGCTGTCCAGTGCGGCCGATGCCGCCGCGTCGGTGGTCTCCTCGGCGACGAGGTGAGTGCGTACGGCGAGCATGCGCAGCCCGAAGCAGGCACCGGCCTCAGGGGAGTACCTGGCCCACTGCTCAGCCGATCCGGTGCGGGCTTTCGGCGTGGGGTGGAAACGGTGGCCGAACACCAGTGAACGCTCCGAGGCCAGGTAGTCGAGGTCGCAGGCCATCGGCATCGACGCCAGTGTGGCGGCCAGCGTCGCATGGCTCGAGGCGATCTGGTCGAGGAATTCGTCGTTGGCCACGCCGTTGTGCAAGGTGAGCTCGTCGTGGGCGTACCGTGCCAGCGTCTGCCAGTCCACCGGCGTCCACTCCCCGCCGTGACGGTGCTCGACCGGACCGATGAAGCGATGCGCCCCGATCCGCGAGATCCGCCGTATCCGGATGCGCAACAGCACATCCCGGCGTGGCAGCCGCACGATCAGATGGTCACCGGTCACCGCGGATTGGCGCTCAGGGCCCGACACCTCGCGCAGCAGGCAATTGAGCAGGGTGTGGGCGACGGCGTCGTCGGCACTGGGCAGCGCGGAGGACGCGGTCGGTGTTGCGGACAGGGCGGTGTTCGACATGGACGACTCCATCGGGTCAGTGGACGGCGGTCCGGGTGCGCAGGACTGTGCCGGTCGTGATCGCCAGCGCGGCGGACGCGACGATCGCGCCCGCCACAGCTGGTGCGGCGGGACCGAATTCGAGATTCACGACGGTGGCGGTGAGACCGGCGGCGACCGCCCCGGCCTTGGCGAAGAATTCGAGCGAGCCGAACATCCGTCCCGCCGGGCGGCGCCGCGCGCAGCTCGCGGCGAGTGTGTTGCGGCCGAGCAGGCACAGCGTGAGACCGACCCCGAGCAGCACGCGGGTGAGGACGAATCCGGTCAGGCTGTCCGCCCACAGGTGTGCGGCCGAACCCAGCGCGAGGCAGCCGAATCCGATGATCACCAGGGTTGATGTGCCGAGCCGCACCACCCGCTGCGCGGTTGTCGCGGTGGCGAGATACACGAGGTGGGGCACGGCGAACAACACCCCGACCACGAGGGTCGGAGTATCGGGCAGGCGTTGTCCGATGAGTGCCTGTAGATAAGGAAAGGAGACGACCGTAGCGAAGACGAAACCGAACTCCAGCGCGAACAGCGCCCGGAGCGAGGCGGTGTCGTCGGTCTCGCTCCCGGTGGCGGCTCGCGACGACTCGTCGGCACCGGCCATGGGTTCCGGCAGACACGCCAGAATCAGCGCAGCGGCCAGCGGCAGCAAGGCCAGCACGAGATACTGCCGATGCGGCGACAACCACGGGGCGAGTGCCCCGACGGCGATGGGCGCGATGACCAGGGCAAGGCGGGCACTGCCCTGCAGCACGGTCAGCGCCCGCGCCAGGGCGGGTCCGCGCAACGAAGCACCGAGGTACCCGCTGGAGGCGGCGAAGGTGCCGCCGAGCACACCCTGCAGGATCAGCGCGGCGGCGAACATCGGCAGCGAGTCGGCCCATCCGGCCAGCAGGAACGCGGCCGCGAGACCGAGCTGGGCCCGCAGCAGCAGTCGCTTCTGGCCGTACCGATCGGCGAGCCTGCCCCACAGCGGGGCGCCGAGGCCGCCGAACACGGTCGGTACGACATAGAGCACTCCGGCCCACCGCGCCGTCGGGTCGCCGAGCTCGGGCAGGATCGTCGTCAGGAAGGGCGGCAGACCGAGCGCGGCGAAGGACGCGACGAAATAGCATCCCGCCACCGCGTAGATCTGATTTCCGCGTGCAGCCTCCGCACGCGGTGCCGGGGCGAGCGGCGCTCGGGTCACCGTGCCGCTCCGTGACGCAGGTAGTTGGGTCCGCTCGTGTAGTGCTTGTTGACATCGACGGCGCCGCTGCGCTGTTTGCTGAACAAGGTGCCCGCGCTGACCATCGCCTTCACCGGTAGTGACGGCGCTTCCAGCACGTCGGCGCGCAGCCTGTCGGCACACCGGCCGTCCAGGCGCGCGACAGCGTCCTCGAGCCGGTCGCGAACCATGTCGAGCAGTTCGGACAGCGGTGCCCGTCCCGTTTCGGCGAAGGCGAATGCGAAAGCCCCGGCACACAGGTGCACGGTGATCGTGGTGAACAGGTCGGTGAGCGGCCGGTCGTCGTCGACATTGATCCGGGAATCGGCGAATGTCACGGGTTCGTCGCCGAGCCGGTGCCGTAGCCGAGCGGTGTGCACCCGTGGGGTGTCGTTGTCCTTGAACAACAGTCGCAGCGTGGGGCCGCCTCGATCGTCGAGGACGAGGGAGATGTTCTGCTGATGCGATTCCAGTGCCAGGCCGTAGCCGAACAGCGTGGCCTGCCAGTCGAACAGCAGCTCGAGCCACGCGTCGAACAGGGCGATGACGTCGCCGCCGTAGAACCGGTCGGCCAGATGATCGATCACCGGGCGCCCGTCCTGTGCGCGGCTGAGCAGTGCGGCCATCGGAACGACCACGCAGCCGCGCACCGAGGGCGGGTCACGGCGGCACAGGACCGCCAGCAGCTCATGGGCGGCATGGGCGTAGACACTCTCGTCCATCAGCAGAATCCGGTCGCGAAAGCGGGCTTCCCTGGCCAGCACGGTGGTGAGCAAACGTTGGCACAACGCGCCGTCGGACAATGTCCTCGGCCGGATGGTGCGGACATTGCGGACCCCGAGCGTCGCGGTGGCCAGCGGCAGCTTGAGGTACTGGCCGGGTGCGTCGAGGCAGGCTACGGTCCGCATCGACAAAGTCGGTGTGACATCGAGGAACTCGCTGTCGAGCAGCACGGCGTGGCCGTCGACACCGAGCGATCGGATCGCCTCGTCCAGCCGCGGGCCGACGCTGAGCGGATGGACCGGCAGCAGCACGTGCGTCTCGGACAACTCCGCGGCGCCGAGCTGGGCGGGCGTCGGCCAGAAGGCGGGAAGTTCCAGCGTGCCGACGATGGTGACGTGCTCCACGGGGACCGCGAGCCATCGCAAGGCGAACGTGGGATGGAATTCCGGTGCGTAGGAACGTAACTGCGCGGTGGACAGTCCGGTGCGCGCTCGGGCCGCCGGGTAGACGGGGTGGTCGTGGCGGGCGGCGAGAGTGTCGAAGCCGAGGCCGGCCGTGCCGGTCCAGCGGTCGAGCTCACAGCCATAGGCGGCGATGAGCCGTGCCGTCGTGCGGCCGCGCGTCGCAGTGTGTAAACGCATGGCCGACAACGCGCTCGCGCATTCGGCGCCGAAATCGTCGAATCCGCTCCGATCGGTGGGATCGGCGAGTGCGGCGAACGCGCCGACGACGCCTGCCACCGAATCGATGAGGGCGCCCTCCGGTTCGCGCAGCAGCTCCGGTCGTCGCACGGTGTCGGTGCAGAGGAAACCGTCGGGTTCGACAGGCAGGCACAGGGTGACCGTGCCACCGCCGACAGTGCGGGTCAGGCGTAGCCATCGGCCGTCCGGTCTGGTCTCGGTGATCGCCCGGCTCCGCAGGCCGAGGACGTCCTCGCGCAGCATCGTCGCGAGCACGCGCTGCACCAGGGCGGATTCGTCGGCATCGGGCGCGAGGACGGGATCGCCGGGACCCGGGTAGGCGAGCACGGTCACGGGTGCACCTCCCATCGCTGCTCGGCCAGGAACCGGTCGGCGACCCGGTCGACGGCGGCGCTGTCGGGACCGACGGTGCGCAGGACGCCGACATAGTCGCGGTTGGTGAAGGAAAGCCGGTGGTGGCTCCCGACCGCACGCAGCGGTCGATAGGTGAGGTCGACGCCGTCGATCACCTCGGTCAGTGGCGCGGGAGCGGCGCGCAAGGTACCGGAGTCCGCGGCGCAGACGTGATCGATGCGGGCGTGGAAGCCGGTGCGTACCCCGAGATCGGCGGCCAGCGGTTCGCCGAGGTGCGTACGCAGGACATGCTCGAACAGGTCGATGCCGAGCACATCCCGCAAGGTCAGATCGCACTGGTCCCCGATGGTGCGATAGTTCACCTCGATCAGCCGGGCGCGGCCCTGGTCCACGACGAACTCGGTGTGGCAGGCGCCGAATCCGACACCGAGCGCGTCGAGCTGCTCGCACACCTGGCCGAGCACGGACGGCGGGTGCGCGGCGACGAAGGTATGGCGCAACTCGATGAAATGCGGTGGCTCGGTGAGGGTGGTGCGGAATCCGCCCAGCACATGGCGCCGTTCGCCGTCGCCGAGAGTCTCAACGGTGTACAGCTGCCCGGGCAGGTACTCCTCCACGACCAGCGGCACCAGGGGACGCCGCTGTCGAATGTGCTTGCCGCGCAGCACCAATTCCTCGATGTCGTGCACGAGGTGCACGTCCTCGCTGGCCACGCCTTCGCGCGGTTTGACCACACACGGCAACGGCACATCGAGGTCGGCCAGCGCCGTCGGGTCCTGGCGCGGACCGAGTTCGGCCGACCAGACCGCACCCAGCCCCGCCGCGGCAAGCCGGCGACGCATCTCCGCCTTGTTGTTCACGCGCAGCGTCGTGCGCCAGTCCTTACCGGGCAGACCGAAATACGCGGCGGCGATGGCGGCCGGGGTCTGCAGGTGGTCGCTGTTGGTGAAGACGGCGGCCGGTGCTGGACCCGCGGCGATCGCCGCGATGACCGCTTCGGGATCGCGGACATCGCAGCGGAGCGCGTCCACGTCCGGGTGGCGCAGCCGATGCGGCTCTGGGTCGTCACTGAGGATCGTGACGTCGACCCCGAGCGCGGCGGCGGCAGGCAAGTATCCGTCCGACACCGAGTCGGTGGGATTCAACGCGAGCAGATAGAGCTGCACGGCAAGCCCTTTCGTCTGGTACGGCGGAGGGGATTATTCGGCGGGCAGCGGCACGCCGGTGGCCTGGGCGATGTCGGCGAGCATGCGCTGCGCCGCTTGGACGCCGATGCCCGACATCCAGGTCTCGTCGGGTACCTCGTAGACCTTGCCGTCGCGGACCGCGCGCAGGTCCTTCCACACGGGGCTGCTGGTGACCGCGTTCTTCGGGGTCTTGCCCGGGTCGTCGATCGTGGCGACGAAGATCAGATCGGCGTCGGCCTTGTCGATCTGCTCGGCGCTGACTTCGGTCATCGTCTTCTTGGGATCGGTCGAGATCTGCGACGTGGGTCGGTTCAGCCCGACGTCGGCGAGGATGACGCCGCTGAACGAATTGGTCTGGTACAGCCGTGTCGGACCTGCCAGGAACCGCACGACCGAGGCGCTGGGCATGGTGCCGTTCGCCGCGGATTTGATGCCCTCGCCGAGGGCGCGGGCCCGGTCCTCGTACTTGCGCAGGGCTGTCGCCGCGGCCTGATCACGGCCGAGGGCGGCGGCGTGCACCGCCAGGTTGGCTTTCCACGGGCCGCCGGTGGTCTCGGTGAGGACGGTGGGCGCGATGCCGCTGAGTTTGTCGTAGATCTTGTCGTGGCGGACCTTCGAGGACAGGATCAGATCGGGCTTCAGCGAGGCGATGCGCTCGAGGTTCGGCTCCAGCAGCGGACCGACGTCGCTGACCTTGTCGAGTCCGCTCTTCAGGTAGTCGGGGAACCCGCCCGTGGTCTTGGTGTGCGGGACGACAGCGCCAACCGGGGTAACTCCCAGGAGCGTGACCGAGTCGAGTTCCGCGGTGTCGAGGACGACGACACGCTGCGGTGCGCGCGGGATCGTCACCTGGCCCTTGGCCGTGTCCAGGGTCCGGGGAAAAGTCGCCGACTCGCCGGCGGCGACCGTGGAATCCGGTGCCGTGGAGTCGGTTCCGCAGCCGGCGAGTGCCGAGATCGCGATCACGGCACCTGCGGTCGCGGCGCCGATCCGACGGGATTCGGGCAGGCGGAAACGCCGAATGGACATGGCTGGTCCTCATTTCTGATGGAGCGAACGCGACGGATCCGGAGTCGGGCGTCGCCGGTGAAGGATCTGGGTCAGGCCCGGGCAGCGGTGGATGCGCGCCGGGCGCTGGTATCTCGGGCGCCGCGGCCGCGGGGAACCACGAGCGGCGTGCCGGTCTCGGGATCGGGGATGACGCGGCACTCGACATCGAAGACGGTGCGCACGAGGTCGGCGTCGAGAATGTCGGCAGGTGGTCCGGCCGCGGCCAGGCGGCCGTCGTGCAGCACGACGAGATGGTCGGCGTAGCGGGCGGCCTGACCGAGGTCGTGCAGCACCATGATCACCGTGCGTCCCGCTTCCGCGTGCAGGTCGGTGACCAGGTCGAGCACGTCGAGCTGGTGGCGCAGGTCGAGAAATGTCGTCGGCTCGTCGAGGAGCAGGAGATCGGAGTCCTGGGCCAAAGCCAGTGCGATCCAGGCTCGTTGGCGTTGGCCGCCGGAGAGCTGATCGACCGGCACGTCGCGCAGCGGCGTGGTCGCGGTGCGGGACAAAGCGTCCTCGACAGCCGATTGATCGGTCGCCGACCACGGGCGCAGGAGTTTCTGGTGCGGATAGCGGCCGAGCCGAACCAGCGACTCGACGGTGATCGCCTCCGGCGTCACCGGTTGCTGGGGGAGCAGCCCCAGCCGCAGCGCGAGGGCACGCGCCGGGAGCCGGTGGATGTCGGCACCGTCGAGGGTGACCGTGCCGGCCGCCGGGCGCAGCAGCCGGGTGAGACCCCGTAGCAGCGTCGACTTTCCGCAGGCATTGGGGCCGACGATGGCGGTGACGGCGTTACCGGGCAGCGTGAGGTCGAGCCCGTCGACCACGACGCGTTCGCCGTAGTTCAGCGACAGCGCCCGCGTGGCAAGGACATTGCGGCTCTCGTTCATGCGGTCCTCCTGGTGGCTGGGCTGCTGTCGCGGACCAGCAGCCACAGCAGCCATGGCGCGCCGACCGTGGTGGTGACGACACCCACCGGCAACCCGTGGACCGGCAGCAGATGCTGCGCGGTGAAGTCCGCGGCGACCAGCAGGCTCGCCCCGGCCAGCGCGGTGACCGCGAGGGTCACCGGCGTGGGTGGTCCGCACAGCAGCCGCACGATCTGCGGTACCGCCAACGCGACGAACACGATGGGGCCCGAGATCGCGACCGAGAGCGCCGCCATCGCTACCGCGGTGATCAGCAACCGCAGGCGGGCGGAGTCCACACCGATCCCGAGCGCGCCCGCAGAGTCGTCGCCGAGGTCGAGGACGGCCAGGGTCCGGTACTGGGCGAAAAGCAGTACCAGCACGAGCACGCAGCCGATGGCCGCTCCGCTCACCTCCGGCCACGTCCGGCCGTAGAGCGAGCCCGCGGTCCAGTGCATCGCCGATCCGGCGAGCTCCCTGGGGAACCGGACGATGACGAGGTTCACCGCGGCCGCCAGACCGGCCTGGATCGCCAGCCCGACGAGCACCAGCCGGGCGGTCGACAGCTGCGATTTCCATCCGATCGCGCCGAGGGCCAAGGCAGCGAACATCCCGCCCGCGAGCGCGGCGAACGGGATGGCAGATTGGCTCGCCCCAGCCGCGAGGACGATCACCGCGCCGAACGAGGCGCCACCGGTCACGCCGATCACGTCGGGCGAGGCGAGGGGGTTGCGGAACAGCCGCTGCAGGACCGCGCCCGCGGTGGCCAGGCCGGCGCCGGCGATGATGCCTGCGGCCAGCCGCGGCGCTCGGAATTCCTGTACGACGAAGACGTCGCCGCGATCGCCGAAGCCGACGGCGGCGGCCGCTGCGGTGGCCGCGCTCATCGACACTTCCCCCGTGGTGAGCGCGGCGCTGGTGAACGCGCCCAGCGCGAGGAGGCAGACCGTCGCGACGATCGGAGTCGTCCAGCGGGACAGGGAGGCTCGGGTGATCATCGGATCTGCCTCCGGCTCGCGAGGACCGCGAGCAGCGGCGCGCCGACAAAGGCGGTCACGATGCCGACCTCCACCTCGGTGGGCGGTGCGATGAGCCTGCCGACGACGTCAGCGGCCAGGAGCAGTAATGGTCCGGCGATGAGGCAGCCCGGGATGAGCACGCGATGGTCGGCACCCAGCAGCAAGCGGACCAGGTGTGGCGCGGCGAGCCCGATGAACGCGATGGGCCCGGCGACCGCGACGGCCGACCCGGCGAGCAACACCACGGCCACCATTCCGGCGGCTCTTATCCGTCCGACCGGCACGCCGAGAGCTGCCGCGGCTTCGTCGCCGAGGGCCAGCGTGTTCAGCGTGGCGGCGATGGCCAAGCCGATCAGCGCGCCGAGAGCGAAGGCGGGAAGGAGGGGAACCAGGATCGAGATGTCCCGTCCCGCAATCGATCCCACCAGCCAGAAGCGAGCTTCGTCGAGGGTGCGTTCACTGAACAACAGCACTGCGGAGGTCCACGACGCCAAGACCAACTGGACGACAGTGCCGCCGAGGACCAGTCGAATCGGGTCCACGCCACCGGCCCGCCTGCCGAGAGCGAGTGTGAACACCGCGGCGGTGGCAGCCCCCGCGAAGGCGAACCACACATACTGGCCGGGTTGGGAGAGACCGAGGGCGTAGATCGCGGTCACAACGGCGAGTGCGGCTCCGGCATTGATGCCGAGGGTGGTGGGAGCGGCCAGCGAATTGCGGGTGACCCCCTGGACAATCGCGCCCGCCAGGCCGAGCGCCGCGCCGACCGCAATCCCGACGAAGGTCCGCGGCACCCGCATTCCCATGATCACTGCCGCGTCGCGTCCATGGGCGCGGCCGAGCAGAGCATCGACTACCGCGGATGCCGAGATATCCCGTGAGCCGAGCGCCATGCTCAGTCCAGCGCACAGCACCAGTGCCGCAACCCCTGACACGAGCACCACGAGCGGGTGCCGCATCAGGGAGCGATGCGATGTGCCTATCACTGTCATGGGCCGAGAGCTTAGGTAAGCGGTGCCTAAGTTTGTCAACGTGCTCGATCCGGGCCGGTGCTGTTCGGAGTCGAGCGGTCCGCCCGGCGTAGTGCATCGGTGGTGTTTAACATCGGATGGATCTGAGCCTTGATCGACAAGCGCCCGCAGGTCGTCGACCTTTGCTGGCGTGTTGGACGGCTTCGTGGAGGCGGCCGGGTATGTGACGTTTCGGCGTTTTACATACCTCTGTCGGTGAACTAAACGTGAGTAGTGTCATCTCACGCCCCTGGCCGCGGAGTGCACATCGCCACCACGCCGACCGTGTTGTCCTGGGTCTACATCACTCTGTCGCTATTCCGCACAGGTCGGGCGGGAGGTAGATTCGACTGTGCGGTGGAGGCCGAATTGATCGTGTGGCCGTGGCCGCTACGGCGCGAACAGCCGTTAAATCACATCCATACTCTCGCGAGGTGTAATTGCGATGACACCGGATGAACTCATGGAAGAGGCCTGCAGGCTGGCAATAGAGTCGGTCGATAACGATTGGGGTGGGCCGTTCGGCGCCGTCATCGCGAAGGACGGAGTGATCGTCGCGCGCGGGCAGAATCGGGTGCTACTCACCGGCGATGCCACCGCGCACGCCGAAATCGAATCCATCCGCAAGGCGACCCAGGTAATCAATGGCGAAGCGCCGAGTATTGCCAAAGAACACCAGAACGAGTCGACGCTCGAATTGGTCCCGCGGCCTGCGGGATCCGCCGACAAGCTGCCGGAGCGGGCGAAAATGTTGATGGGGATGGAGATCTTCATCAGTGGTGCCCCCTGTCCCATGTGCATGAGCGCGATTTATTGGGCGCGGCTGGACGCCGTGCATTTCGCGAGCGATCTGGCGGACACCAGTGAAATCGGCTTCGACGACGCGTTTCAATACGAGGACTTTACGAGGCCGCTGTCCGAGCGGCGCGTGAAAATCGAACAGTTCCGCAGTGATCTGGGCGCCGAAGCGTACAAGACCTGGGCCGAAAAACCCGATAAGCACCCGTACTGACATGTCCGCCGCGAAAGCTGGATCGCCGAGGCAGGCCCCGGCGACGGTGGTCATCACCCAGCAGCTTCGAGCCGGTCGCGAGGCCGAGTTCCGGCGGTGGCAGACGGCGGTGAACGATGCCGCGGCGGAGTTCCCGGGGTTTCTCGGCGCCGACGTCACACCGCCGGGCGACGCGCAGTCCGAGTGGTCGGTCGTGTACCGGTTCGATGACATCGTCAACCTGAAGCGCTGGCTCGGCAGCGATACGCGAGCCGGGCTCCTCGCAAGCGGAACCGAGCTCTTCGAGCGTCCGTCGACGCAGCATGTGCTGGTCGACGAACCGGAGGACGCGGGAGTGACCGTCGTCGTTTCGCATCCGGTCGCGGCCGACCGGGAATCGGAATTCATCGCCTGGCAGGACCGCGTGACCGAGGTCGAGCGGACATTTCGGGGCTTTCGCGGATCCGAGCTGCACCGGCCGATTCCGGGTGTTCAGAACGAGTGGACGATCATCTATTCCTTCTCGTCGGCCGAGAACCTCAACCGCTGGCTCGAATCGCCCCAGCGCAAGGCGCTGCTCGCGGAAGCCCCGGACTTCAGGGACTTCGAGGTGCATCGCATCGCCAACCCCTACGGGTCGTGGTTTCCGCCGAGCAAGACCGGCGAGGAAGACGGTCCCGCGTCGTGGAAGACGGCGCTGTCGGTCCTGGTGGGGCTGTATCCGACCGTCGTGATCCTCACCCTGATCATCACCGAGATCTGGCCGGGCGGGCAGCTGTGGATCAGCTTGCTGATCGGGAACATCCTGTCGGTCAGCCTGCTGACGTGGGTGGTGATGCCGGTCGTCACCCGCGCGCTGGGATTCTGGATGCAACCGGGCCGCGATCCCCGCACCGACATGGTCGGCCTCGCCTGTTCGGTGGGCTTCCTGACGCTCGCCGCGGTGTTCTTCTACCTCGTGACGCGAGTGTTCTGGACGCTTCCGTGACGCTGGCAGCCGCAATCAGGGCGTATCCAGCACACCTGCCGGGACCCCGTAAGGCAGAAAACGCACCCGACGCCGATCGTCGGTGTTGTCGCGATGCGCGCGCAAGGCCTCGAGCTCGTTCGGAAAGACCTGATCGATCCTGGCCTGGCCGTCGTCATCGATGGTGTAGATCGCCCACACCCCGCTACCGGTCTCCCCGGCCGTCGGCGGCTCGGCTTCCGGTGGACGTTGCGGTTGGACAAGCTGCCCGAGCAGCGACGTCAGCGAACCGACACCGACCTGATCTACCCGATCCAGGTATCCACCGGCCTTTCCGACAAGCTCGCGGAGCTCGTTTCCTGCCTCCCGTAGTGCACGTTCGAAATCTTCCGGATCGATGCCGAAAGGCCCGTTGGTTGCCATCGCATGTCCTCCTGAGGACGAGGTGGGCGCTACGCCCTCAGTGTCCTCGCGAAATGACAGCTTCGCCACGACGAGTCCGGCTGACGGCCGAAGGCTTGGTTGTCTGGCTCTCACCGGCGTTACAGGCAGTGTTCACTACTGTGAGGCCGCCTGGATCTGAGGATCGTGGATGGCGAAATTGGGGGGGAGGAGGAGGACGTGTGATGCGACCGGATTGGACGAGGTTGCGACGCCGTGGTCATCGCCCACGTTCTTTCCCTCGCTCCGGCCCATCACGTCCCCGCTGGCGCGTCCTGCCGCTCGGGTGTCTCTCCCTTGCCTTCCGCCGCTCCAACTCCAGTGCGTCCCGCTTTCGCTCCAGATCCTCTACCGAGATCGCAACAGCGGTGGTCGGGCGGCCCTGATCAACCATCTGCCGGACCTGCACCAACTCCAGGTCCGCACCTCGCTCCACCAGCTGGATCTGCTTCGCGATCGCCACCTCCTGGCTTTCTCTGCCGACGACAATGGTGCGGTCGCCGGCCTCGATCACATACGCGCGGGCGGCCTTATCCTCCCGGGCGTTGCCCTTCGCGAGCTCGGTCACGGCGCGCGCGTCCACGCCCTTCTCGGTCAGCCGTTTCGCGTCCATCCGAAGGTCTTTGGCCAGCAGCTGGTACTGCTGACCGCGTTTCGCGTCATCGAGCTGGTCGACGCCACGCGGCGCCGCCTGCTCCCGGGCGGCCTGCTCCAAGGTCCTGTTGTAGCGGTCGACAACCCGCTGCATCAGCTCACGGTTTTCCCGCTCCCGCACCTCCCGGGCCTGGGCCTCGCGGGCCTTCTCCTGCGCCCGCGCCTCCCGCTCCCGTACTTCACGCTCGGCGGCCTGCACGTGCTCGACGGTCACCTGCCCGGGATTGTCGCGCTGCTGCTCCAGCACCAACTGGACCACCGCGTGATGCAGCGGTGTCGGCAATACCAGCTTCGATAGGGCCTCGCGTTCCTGCTGTGCCCGCTCGGCACTGGTGCGGTGATTCGCCGCCCGCGACATCTCTGCCCGCGCCTTCTCCATCGACTGCGCCATGGCGATCAGCGTCGGGTCCGCGCCCGCCAACTCGCGCAGCTTAATGTCCTTGACCGGCACCCGATTCGGGCCAGGGACACGTACTGCCGCTACGGCAGACAGTATGATCTCGCGGTCGATCCGTGCGGCCATCTGCGACAGGTTTTCGTGCCGTTCTTCACGCTGCTGCGCCTGCACCAGCTCAACGATCTGAGCCTCTCGCAACCGCAGCTGGGTACGCTCACGAGCGATCTTGTCGCGCTCCTGCGTGATGCGCTTGTCGACCTCCAGCATGTTGGCGAACTCGACCCGCGCCCCGGCCAGCACCTCGAGACCGATCGGGTCGCCGCGCTCTTTCGCCTTCTCGATCTCCTGGATGAATCCCTTCAGCGCGCGCGGAGCGTGCTGCAGCTCCGGGGACTGACGAACCTTCTCGATCAGGTGCCCGAGCTTCTGCATCACCCGCGCTTGCACGATCGGGCGGCCGGCGTCCACGCAGCGCTGAAACTCGCGCTCAGACATCTCGATCAACACGAACTTGCCGGGGAAGTCCTTCGCGAGCTGGCGGGCTTCCTTCAGTACCTCCGGGTGCGGGGGCTGCGCGGCCCGGATGACGTACTCGCTGAGATCCTGGGTCAGCCCCTTGGCAAGGATCTCTCGTTCCTTGTAGAGCTGCCGCAGCCCTTCCTTCTTGCTGACCCATCCCGCCTTGTACTCGGTGGTCGTGTTCACGATGGGACGACCGAACTTCTCGGTGACACGGGCAGTGTCGTGGCGGCGCGGACCGAGAGAGGTCTTCTGTGGGTGTTCGTGCCGCCACCCCTGCTCCGGCGTGCGGCCCTGCAGGTGCTGGTGCCCGAACATCATCATGTCGTGCAACAGCTGGCGGTCACCCCACAGCTCCACCTGCCGCTGCCAGTCCAGGGGCCCACGGATCTTGTCGATCTGCGTGGCGGCCTCGGCGATCTTCGCCATCACGTAGGCCTTGTGCCCACTGTCGCCCGCCTCGGTGAGACCTCGGTCAGTGCGGGGGACTACGTCACGCGCGGGCTCACCGCCGAATACGGGATCGGTCACCGTGGGCCCCCGTCAGGGGGGGCGCAGCGAGGGTTACACCACGGAGCGGGTCGCGGCCTCTCGGCTCCAGGCGATGAGCCGGTCCAGTTCCAACGCCAACCCGCCAGGCTGGCGGTCGTAGACGACGTTGCGGATCGACACTCCAGGGTCGGTCCAGAACACATGCCCCGGGAACTCCATCGCGGGAACCAGCGGTAGGTCCTCGTAGAGCTTGACCCACACCCACTTGCCGACGCCCACGGCACGCAGATAGATATGGCCGATGCCGCGGGCGCACACGTCCAGCCACGCCGCTTCGTCGTCTGTACAGGTGGCTTGCGGGTTCGGGAACCGGGCGAATCCGGCTTCCTCGATCGCGACAAGACCGGCGACGGTCCAAGGGTCGTCCAGGTCAGCCAGGCCAGGAACCAGGGCGATGAGCTGGGCGAGGTCTTCGGCCTCGCGGTCCAGCCACGCCCGGAACTCTGGGGACCGCTGCTGTTTCGCGAGGCGGCGGAGTTCGATTTCCGAGTACGGTCGGTCTTCGCCCATAGTGGGTGCCCTTCCGGTGTGCTCGTGCCGAGTGTGATCCGGTCTGCGTAGATAAGCGTAGTCACAGGAAATCCTTCAGAACCAGAGCCCGCCACGTCCCGCGCGCTCAAGAACTCACAGAGCGGGATGGGCTCCACGCGCCTCCATTGCGATCGAGCGCGGTCCGGAGGTGAGCGATGTCGACTGTCGTTGAGCCGCCGTCGCGGGCGATCCGTTCGGCGACCTCGAGCAGGCGCTGCAGCGCAGGCGAATACAGCGCTTCGACTTCGATCACGTCGACCACCACGCGATCCGGCTCATCCGGTTCGGCGATCGCGGCCAGTGCACCAGCGATATCGGCATACAGGTCGTCATCGGGGTGCGGCCCGACAGCGAATACGGGTCCGACGTGCCCGGTCTCGTTGACGGGGTGCCAGGTATTGAGCCAGCCCGCGACCCGGGGCTGGTCGGCTTCGACGACATCGCGCATCGCGTCGGCGACCGCCGACCGCACCGCCGGGAGCGTGCCCGGCTCGTGCTCAATACCCGACACGACGATCCAGCCTCATCAGGCCGGCACCGACCAGGACATTGATCGCGGCCATCTTCCGCGGGCAAATGGTGCGGTCACAGCCACGCTGAGCCTGGACTGTCTTGCGTGCCTGGTCGATTGAGAACCGCACTACTGGTGCCGAGTGCACGATCACCGTGGTGCGGCCGGTCTGCTCGTCGTCCTGAGCGATCGCGGCACGGGCTGCCTCGCGAGCGAGCCTCGCCTGTATCGCGTCGACCGTCAGCGCTCGGG
>NZ_JBHXMY010000061.1:0-11433 GCF_042720195.1 Nocardia sp. NPDC058497
GTGTGCGTCACCCCCCCCGCCCCCCGCCGCGCCGCCGCGGGCGCCGCGGCGCGCGCGGGGGGGGGGGGGGCGCGGGCCGCCCCCACATACCCGCGTGGGGGCAAAGGAGTTGGCGGCCGCAGGCGGAGGATTCGTGCCGAAGTGCTACCGCGGGACGCGCCGGGTGAGCGAGTCGACGACCATGATCGCCGCGAGCAGACCGGCCAGGCCGATGAGGAAGATGTCCTCCACGTGGCCCTGGTGGTTGCCGATGGTCATGCCGAGCAGGGCCACGACGACGACCCAGCCCGCGATGCGGAAGGTCTTGCGCGACTCACCGCTCCAGCCCCATGCGGCCGAGGGCACCTCGGCGGGGTCGACGCTGGTGGCGACGGCGCGCTCGGTGCTGGCTTTTTCGAGGTCCGTGGCGGCCACGATCGCTCCTTAGGGCTCGAGTTCTGGTTGGGCGAGTGGTCATATCGTGGCATACGACCGTCCGTCGTAGCCAGCAGCCCTGCCACAATGGGGCCGTGTCCCACCCAGCAACGCGTGCCGCACAAGGCCGCTCCACGTCCGCCGACCGGGTGAAGGTGCTGCTCCTCGGCAGTACCGGTTCGATCGGTACCCAGGCGCTCGAGGTGATCGCCGCCAACCCCGACCGCTTCGAGGTGGTCGGCCTCGCCGCACGCGGTGGCAACACCGCCCTGCTCGCCGAGCAGATGGCGGCCACCGGCACCCGCAATGTCGCCGTCGCCGACCCCGCTGCCGCGCAGGCGCTCGACCTCGAGCTCGGCGGCCCCGAGGCCGCGACCGAACTCGTGCGCCGCACCGACGCCGATGTCGTGCTCAATGCCCTGGTGGGCTCGCTGGGTCTCGGCCCGACTCTGGCCACCCTGGAGGCGGGTACCCGGCTCGCGCTGGCCAACAAGGAATCGCTCGTCGCCGGCGGTTCCCTGGTGACCCGCGCGGCCGCGCCCGGCCAGATCGTCCCGGTCGATTCCGAACACTCCGCCCTCGCGCAATGTCTGCGCGGTGGCCGGGCCGAGGAAGTGGCGCGCCTGGTCCTGACCGCTTCGGGCGGCCCGTTCCGCGGCTGGACCGCCGAGATGCTCGAATCGGTGAACCCCGCCGAGGCCAAGACCCACCCGACCTGGTCGATGGGCCCGATGAACACCCTGAACTCGGCGTCACTGGTGAACAAGGGCCTCGAGCTGATCGAGACCCACCTGCTCTTCGGCGTCCCCTACGACCGCATCGACGTCACTGTGCACCCCCAGTCGATCGTGCACTCGATGGTCACCTTCAACGACGGCTCCACCCTCGCCCAGGCCAGCCCGCCGGACATGAAACTGCCCATCGCCCTGGCGCTGGGCTGGCCCGACCGGGTCCCCGGCGCGGCCGCCGCGTGCGACTTCGGCACCGCGTCGACCTGGACGTTCGAACCGGTCGACGACAAGGTCTTCCCCGCCGTGCGCCTGGCCAGACAGGCGGGCGAGGCGGGCGGCAGCGTCACCGCCGTCTACAACGCGGCCAACGAGGTAGCGGTGCAAGCCTTCCTCGACGGCAAGATCAGCTTCCCCGCGATCGTGCGCACCGTCACACAGGCGGTAGAGGCCGCCGATCGCTGGCAGGCGGAACCCGATACCCTGGACGACGTCCTCGCGGCCGACCGCTGGGCACGGCAGTACGCCACGGAAATCATCGCGTCCTGACACGACGCGAATCGACACAGGAGCCAGATGGTATTCGCGCTGGGGTTCGCGCTGTTCGCCCTCGGTATCACGATCTCGATCGCGCTGCACGAGTGCGGGCACATGTGGGCGGCGCAGGCCACCGGCATGAAGGTGCGCCGCTACTTCATCGGTTTCGGACCCAAGGTGTTCTCGTTCCGCCGTGGTGAGACCGAGTACGGCCTCAAGGCACTGCCGCTCGGCGGCTTCTGCGACATCGCGGGCATGACCGCGCTCGACGAGCTCGAGCCCGAAGAGGTCGACCGGGCGATGTACCGGCAGTCGACCTGGAAGCGCCTGTTCGTGATGTTCGGCGGAATCGGGATGAACTTCCTGCTCGGCTTCGTGCTGCTGGTCGCCCTGGCGATCGGCTGGGGCCTGCCGCAGCTCGAGCAGCCGCCCGCGACCTCGCTCGGCTCGATGAGCTGCGTCGCCCAGCAGAACCCCGACCAGACGCTGCAGCCGTGCGTCGGCGCCGGTCCGGCGCAGCGGGCCGGCCTGCAGCGCGGTGACGTGGTGACCGCCGTGAACGGTGTGCCGGTGACGACCTGGGTGCAGTTCCAGGCCGAGACCCAGAAGCAGACCGGCACCTTCACCTACACGATCCAGCGCGAGGGCAAGACGCTGACGGTGCCGGTGACCCCGGAGCGCACGATGCGGTACCCGAAGGAGGGGCCGAGCCGCGAGGTGAGCGCGGTCGGTGTCGGCCCGGACTTCGCGGAGCCGCAGCAATACGGCCCGATCGCCGCGATCCCGGCGACCATCTCGTTCACCGGTGACTTCTTCGTCGAGACGGTGAAGTCGCTGGCGAAGATGCCGCAGAAGGTGTCGGCGCTGTGGGAGGCGGTCACCGGCGGCGAGCGCGACCCGGAGACCCCGGTCAGCGTCTACGGCGCCAGCCGCATCGGTGGCGAGACCGCCGAGCGTGGCCTGTGGGGCATGTTCATCCTGGTCCTGGCCAGCCTGAACTTCTTCCTCGGCGCGTTCAACCTGCTGCCCTTGCTCCCGCTGGACGGCGGGCACATCGCGGTCGTGCTCTACGAGAAGGCCAGGGACATCATCCGGTCGTGGCGCGGCAAGGCCCCTGCCGGTCCGGTGGACTATCTGAAACTGCTCCCCGTGACGTATGTGGCGGTGGTGATCGGTGGTGCGTTCATGCTGCTGACCTTGGCCGCCGACATCGTCAACCCGATCCGCCTACCCTGACCCGCGTCCGCCCACTGTCGTGCCCCTCACAGGGCGCCGCGGGCACCGGCGCGACTAAGCTCGGCAACAACAATCCCGGTCGAATCGACACACGTACGAAAGAAGGCAGCCGAACGTGACCAGCACAATCGGATTGGGGATGCCCGCCGCTCCCGCTGCTGTTCTCGCACCGCGGCGCAAGACCCGCCAGCTCAAGGTGGGCAATGTCGGCGTCGGCAGTGACTCGCCGATTTCGGTGCAGTCGATGACCACCACCAGGACCCACGACATCAACGCGACGCTGCAGCAGATCGCCGAGCTGACCGCGTCGGGCTGCGACATCGTCCGGGTGGCGTGTCCGCGCCAGGAGGACGCCGACGCGCTCGCCACCATCGCGAAGAAGTCGCAGATCCCGGTGATCGCCGACATCCACTTCCAGCCGCGCTACATCTTCGCCGCGATCGACGCCGGGTGCGCCGCGGTCCGGGTGAACCCGGGCAACATCAAGGAGTTCGACGGGCGCGTCGGCGAGGTCGCCAAGGCCGCGGGCGCCGCCGGCATCCCGATCCGCATCGGCGTCAACGCCGGTTCGCTGGACAAGCGGATGCTGGAGAAGTACGGCAAGGCCACCCCGGAAGCGCTGGTCGAGTCGGCGCTGTGGGAAGCGAGCCTGTTCGAGGCCCACGGCTTCGGCGACATCAAGATCTCGGTCAAGCACAACGACCCGGTGATCATGGTCGAGGCCTACCGTCAGCTGGCCGCGCAGAGCGACTACCCGCTGCACCTCGGCGTCACCGAGGCCGGCCCGGCGTTCCAGGGCACGATCAAGTCTGCGGTGGCCTTCGGCGCGCTGCTCAGCGAGGGCATCGGTGACACGATCCGGGTCTCGCTGTCGGCGCCGCCCGCCGAGGAGGTCAAGGTCGGTGGCCAGATCCTGCAGTCGCTGAACCTGCGCCCGCGCAAGCTCGAGATCGTGTCGTGCCCGTCGTGCGGTCGCGCGCAGGTCGACGTCTACACCCTCGCCGACGCGGTCGCCGCGGGCTTGGACGGGCTCGAGGTGCCGTTGCGCGTCGCGGTGATGGGCTGCGTCGTGAACGGCCCCGGCGAGGCCCGTGAGGCCGATCTGGGTGTCGCCTCGGGCAACGGCAAGGGCCAGATCTTCGTCAAGGGCGAGGTCATCAAGACCGTGCCGGAAGCCCAGATCGTGGAGACGCTGATCGAAGAGGCGCTGGGCCTCGCCGAGGAGATGGGGGAGCCGCCCGGCGCCGAGCCGGTCGTCACCGTCGGGTGAGACGGCGGGCCGGAGGCGGTAGCGCAGCGTCACCACGCAGGCCCTCGCGATCCCGGCCATTCGACGCTGCCGGCTGACCTTCCGCGCTTTCACGGTCGGGCGTCGGATTCCGCGGACCCGTACCGCTCGGCGTGCTTTCGTGGCAGGCTGGTGCCGTGCGGAGTCTGCTGGAGCCGACGCGACGGTCCAAAACCGCGCCAGCGCGCCCGGTGTCCGTCCGAGATCTGGCCGAGGTGCTGCGTGTCCTGGACGCAGACCCGGTGGCTTCCTGCATGATCGCCGCCAGGGTTCAGGAGTTCGGTCTCGACGCGCGCTCCGGTCTCGGCGAGTTGTGGAGCCGCGGCGGGCCCGCGGATTCGCTGTGCTTCTCCGGCGCGAACCTGATGCCGCTGCGCGGTGACCAGCAGGCCCTGCGCGCGTTCGCCGACCGCGCGGCGCGCTGGCCACGGGTGTGTTCCTCGGTGGTCGGCAGGCAGGAACTCGCGCTGCCGCTGTGGGAATTGCTGCTGCCCAAGTGGGGGCCCGCCCGGGATCTGCGCGCCGATCAGCCACTCCTCGCGCTCGCCTCGCCCGCGCTGGCCCGGCCCGACGGCGGCGTGCGCCGCGTCAGGCCCGACGAGATCGATCGCTATCTCACCGCCGCGATCGCGATGTTCATCGAAGAGGTCGGTGTCGACCCGCGCGCGGGCGACGGTGGCCGTGGCTACCGGCGACGGATCAAGAGCCTGATCGAATCAGGAAGGGCCTGGGCGCGTTTCGAGGACGGCGTGGTCGTCTACAAGGCGGAGATCGGTGCGCTGTCGCGCCGGACCGGCCAGATCCAGGGCGTGTGGGTGCATCCCGAGTTCCGTGGCTCCGGCGTCGGCACGGCGGGCACGGCCACCGTCGCGAATGCTGTTGTCGCGACGGGACGTACGGCCAGTCTGTATGTCAACGACTACAACCAGATCGCCCGACGTGCCTACAGCCGTGTGGGTTTCCGCCAGATCGCCACCTTCGCCACGGTGCTCGTCGACTGAATCCAGGCGCGTGTACGGCGCCGTCATCCAGGGTTTGCTGCCCGGTCGCCGCTACGATCGGTGCCGATGAGGACACGGATGGTAACCACGTTCGCGGTGGCCGCCCTCGCGGTGGCGGCGACCGCCTGCTCCTCCGGCCCGCAGGGACCGGTGCCCGCCGCCGACGCCTTCGCCGAGGCGTTCGCCGATCGCGATCTCACCGCGGCCGCCGCGCTGACCAGCTCGCCCGAGAAGGCAACGGCCGCACTGACTTCGACGTGGCAGGCGCTGCAGGCCGAGAAACTGGAGATCAGGACCGGCGACGCCCGCGTCAGCGGTGACACCGCCACGGTCGACTACACCTACGCCTGGACCCTGCCCAAGGGCCGCCAGTGGACCTATACCGGCGAACTGCAGATGGGCCGCAGCGGTGGCCGCTGGCTGGTCCGCTGGACCTCGGCCGACATCCACCCCAGACTCGGCGACACCCAGACACTGGAACTGCGCACCGCGCCTGCGCCGCGCGCGCGGGTCAACGAATCGGCGGGCAGCGATGTCCTGGTGCCGGGCAAGGTGTCCCGCGTTCGCTTCGACGTGGCGAAGGCCACCGATCCGGACCGGGTGGCGGGGGCGCTCGCCGCGGCGTTGAGCCGGATCGATCCGGTCGCCTATACCCCGCAGGCGATCCTGACCGCCGCGCGCAAGGCCGATGGTCCGTACTCGGTGATCCTACTCACCGAGTACGAGGCCGAGACCATCGGCGGTGAACTGATCGGCCTGCCCGGGGTCACCCTGACCCAGGAGTGGGACATGGTGCCCACCGACCGCAAGTTCGCACCCGACCTGCTGACCCAGGTCCGCAAGACGGTGATCGCCGAGGTCGACGGCAAGGCGGGCTGGAGCGTGGTCACCCGCAATGCCAACGGCGCCGATCTCGGTGTGCTGCACGAGGTTCCGGCCCAGCCCGCCCCCTCGTTCGCGCTGAGCATCGACCGGTTCGTGCAGAACTCCGCCCAGCACGCGGTCGACCTGCGCACCGAGCAGACCATGATGGTGGTGATCCGCCCGTCGACCGGTGCGATCCTCGCGGTCGCCCAGAACAAGCACGCCGACCGGGACGGCCCGGTGGCGACGAGCGGTCAGTACCCGCCCGGCTCGATCTTCAAGACGGTGACGGCCTCGGCCGCGATGGCGGCGGGCATCGCCACGCCGGACACCGTGCTGGCGTGCCCGAGCCACACCACCATCGGCGAGCGCACGATCCCCAACTACAACCTCTTCTCCGTCGGCGAGGTGCCGATGGCGACCGCCTACGAACGGTCCTGCAACACCACCTTCGCGCGGCTGGCGAGCAGGCTCGACAGCACCGCGCTCACCGAGGCCGCTGCCCGCCTCGGCATCGGCCAGGACTACAAGGTGGAGGGGCTGCCGACTATGTCGGGCTCGGTGCCACCCGCGGAGGATCTCGTGCAGCGCGCCGAGGACGGCATCGGCCAGGGCCGGGTGGTGGTGAGCCCGTTCGGGATGGCGGTGATGGCGGCGACGGTCGCGCACGGATCGGCCCCGGTGCCGTATCTGATCGCGGGCCGGCCGACCGAGATCACCGGTGACCGGCCCGCGATCGACCAGACCGTCGTGGACGGCCTGCGCTCGATGATGCGCATGGTGGTCACCGGCGGCACCGCCGAGCGGATCAGGGATCAGGGCGAGGTGTATGGCAAGACAGGCGAAGCCGAGGTCGAGGGCGGGTCGCACTCGTGGTTCGTCGGCTACCGCGGGGACATGGCGTTCGCGACGCTGCTGGTCAAGGGTGGCAGCTCCGACAATGCCGTCGCCGTCACGCGGGACATGTTCGCCGCGCTGCCGCCTGGTTACTGAGCGGGGGTTTCGGTCGCCAGCAGGCCCCGCACCACCGCGAGGGAACTGCTCTCGGAATGGGATGTCGCCATGTTGTGCGAGACGTTGTAGCTCGCGGCGGGTTCGGGTGCGGCGTTGGTGCCCGCCCCCTCGAGAAGGTCGATGGCGGCCGCGCCGCCCAGAATCATTCCGGCAGTGGTCAAGATCAGGGTGGAACGCCTCATGGTCCGTCTCCCTCGTTCAGGGTTTCGACGTGCTTTCCCGGGCAGCCTTTCGATTGTCTGGCGGTTAGCTGTTGGTTGAACCGTAGAACGGTGATCACAGCGGCAACAGGCGGCGGCAGCAAGCGACACCTAATTGTTGCGTTATGTGCGGGCGTGTTCGAACACAACCGCTATGCGACCGTGATGAAACGGTGAATGATCGGTATCGATCGCGCGAACGCGCAGTTCAGCGGCCGTGTCTGGGTAATATTTCGAATTCGGCGGCGGTCATGCGCGTTGCAGAGTTGCGGCCAGATGGTGTTGCAGGGACTCGCCGACGGCGGCCATTCGCAGCGTGTAGTCGATGGTGTCGCCGGTCACGTGGAATGAGCGGCCGAGGGCGGTAACCGATTTCGCCGATCCGGAGCGGCCGATATTCGTCGAGTTCAATTCGAGGCGAATTCCGTCGACGGTTTCGGTGATCGTGCCCTCGCTGATCTCGGTGATCCCGGTGGGGTGGGCCAGCATCAGCTCCACCCGGCCGGGTGCGGGACAGCGCAGGTAGCCGGTCTCGGCGTGCATCGGCCTGCCGTCGGCCGCCGACTTGGTTCGCTGCCGGTAGGTGAGGAACGGCTTGCCGAGATGCCCGAAGGTGATCTCCTCGACATAGTCGAACGATTCGATGGTCGGGTACTCGCCGTGGCCGCGGCCACGCCAGCTGCCGAGCAGCGGTGCCAGGGCGGCGATGTCGGGGTGCGGGGCGACGGGGGCAGAGGATTCGACCACGGGCGACAGCGTAGACCTGCCACGGGTGCGACGGTCACGGCACGCCGACGCCGCCGTCAGGCTAAGGTCAGCCTCGCCTGAAACGCCGTCCGGCGGAGGCGAAAGGAAAGAACGTGAACGGACATGTGAGGGGTACCCGCGGGGTACGGTCCGGGCTGGTGCGCGGTGTGGTTCTCGGTGCGGCCCTGCTGCTCGCCGCGGCGTGCTCGAGCAACGAGCCCGCGGGCGACGATGTCGCCCCGCTCGACGGCAACCGGTACAGCCAGACCAACCTGGCGGCCAACAAGGACTCCTACCACGCCCAGTTCACTTTCCCTGACCTGGTCAACGCCTGGGGCCTGGCCGATCGCCCCAAGGGCGCCGGCGGTCACTTCTGGGTCGGCGCGGGCGGCAAGTCGTTCCAGTTCGTCGGTGACGTGCACGCCTCGTCGGATCCGAAGCTGCAGAAGCTGTTCCAGGACCAGCTCGAGCTCGTCGGCGTGCCCGGCGCCGACGCCGACACCTCCGACAAGAGCGCGGGCAAGACCACCGGCGTTGTCTTCAACCCGGCGCCGATCACCTCCGACCTGTTCGCCGTGCGCGACCAGTGGGTCGACGTCGACGGCATGCCGATCCCGCTCGGCGGCTCCTCGCGCTTCATCTTCGCCACCGACTCCGGCAAGCTCTCGGCCTGGACCGAGCAGGCGCCCGACGGCGCGATCGTGCGCCGCGACGGCGGCGCCAACCAGGTCTTCGACGGATCGGCGCAGGGCATGGCATTCTTCGGCATCGCGCTCGCCCCCTCCGGTGACAAGCTGCTCGCCGCCGACTTCGGCACCGACCCGCAGGTCCGCACCTTCGACAAGTTCTGGCAGCCGGTGGCGTCCACCGGCTTCGCCAACCCGTTCGCCACCGGCGACGTGATCGACCCGGCCACCCCCGAGAAGGGCAAGAAGGTCAAGCCGGGCGACCCGGCGCCGTTCAACATCACCACCCTGGGCAGCCGGGTGTTCGTCTCCTACGCGGTGACCAAGCCGGACGAGAAGGATCCGGCGAAGTTCGACAAGGCCGAAGAGGACGCCCTCGACGCCGAGGCCGACAAGACGTCGAACGGCAAGCCGGACAAGGGCAAGGTCGCCGAATTCGACGCCGCGGGCAAGCTGGTGCGGATCATCGACGACGGCGGCAGGCTCAACGCGCCATGGGGCGTCGCGATCGCGCCGTCGAACTTCGGTGCGCTCTCGGGCAAGCTGCTGATCGGCAACTTCGGCGGCCTGGGCCGCGTGCTGGCCTACGACGACACCACCGGCACCTTCGTCGACTACCTGCGCGACGGTGAGGCGAAGCCGGTCGAGATCGCCGGGCTGTGGGCGCTGATGTTCGGCAACGGCGAGAGCCTGGGCGATGCGAACGCGCTGTACTTCACGGCGGGCCCCGAGGACGAAAAAGACGGCCTCTTCGGCAGCCTCCGCGTGCAGTAACCGCCTCTCCGGGACTTCAGGCCAGACTTAGGTGCGTGGTCGACGGGGTGGGCGGCCGGCGGAATGTGTTGTGGTTCAGGTAGCCCGTGCCCGGTGAGTTACCCATGTGCTTGCGAGATCAGGCGGGGCGGACAATTCGAGTGTCCGTGGGTGATCGCTTCCGTCCTGGCCTGTCGTGCGGGACAGTTGGGGGCGGGATGATTGCCGGGTGTGCGGGATCCGTGCGGCGGTGTTTTCGTTCCGCCGCATGCGATGGCGCTCCTACCGGGGTGTCGTGGCCGATCCGGAGGTATGCCAGATGAAGGTTTCGCGCGGTGACGTCGTCGGTTCGGCGGGGGAGCGGTGAGATGCGGCAGTCGGCTCGGGGGGCGATGCTGCCCGGTCGCGATGGGCTGCTCGCGGCGTTTCGTGGTTTGCCCCACGATGACCATCCGATCCTCGACGCGGCAGGCGAGCTGGCCCAGCTGCACGAAATGCGGGAGCGGACACCGCTGAGCGAGTCGGCCCCGATCGACCGCCGCAGGGCGCAGCTCATGCGGGCGATCGATCGCTGGGTGATCCTGGCCGCGCCGGTGCCGTTCGCCGCGGCCGACGAGCACTGCGAAACTCTGGGCGGACTGGTCGACCGGCTGGCCAGGCACAGCACCCAGGTGTTCGTCGGGCTGGCAGGTGCGCCCGACTCGGTCTACTACGACGAATGGGTCCGGCTCGACGATCTCGCCGACAGCTATCAGCGTCTCGTCGACGATCTGTGGGCAGGAGTGCGCTACCTGCCCGCGCACACCTACTGATGCCCCCGAAACTCTTGGGCCGGTGGAGGTTTCGTACGACGTATCATCGGTCGTGAGCATTCACGCTGATTCGTCCGGCACCGGGCCCGGCCCCGCCTGCGCGTGGTCGCCGGATCGGCCCGATTCCTGCCTGGCGGTAGCCGCCGTCGACGGCGGGCGCGCCGGGTCGTCGGCCCTGGCGGTCGTGTTGCCGATTCGTCCGCGCACCGCGTCCACCGACGGCGCCCCGCTGTTCTGGGTGGCCGGTGAAGCGGGACTGGCCTGGAATTACGCCGGTCTGGTCGCGCACATCGATCCCCGCGTCCCGATCTACGGGCTGCAGGCGGTCGATGGCCCGGCCCCGCGCACGATCCGCGAATACGCCGTCCGCTATGTCGCCGAGATCCGCCGGATCGCCCCGCGCGGTCCCTACCAACTGCTCGGCTCGTCGGTGGGCGGTTTCGTCGCTCACGAGATCGCGGTGCTACTGCGAGCCGCTGGTGACCACGTCCGGGTCGTACTGCTCGACGCCGATCCCGGCGCACACAGAGCCGTTCCACCGCAACGGCTCTCGGCCGGGGAATACGTGGCCCGATTCGGCCCGCTGCTCGGTGTCGAGACCGACACGGCCCAGCTCACCGCCGACGAGACCGCCGCGGTCGTCGTCGCAGCACTCGCCGGAACCTTGGAACTCACCGGCGCCGACCTGGACCGGCTCGCCGACGCGGCGGACACGGCAGCGCGGATGGTGGCAGGCCATCGCCCCTCGCTCATGACCGGCGACCTGACGGTGTGCGTCGCAGACCGCGCCTCCGGCGCACACCGACTGGATCCGGAAGAAGCGGTGCGGAACTGGAAACCCCACGTCGAAGGCACGATCACCGGCTATGTGCTAGACGCCGCACCTGACGAGCTGACGGCACCCGAGTCCCTACCCGAGATTGCCCATGTTCTCGACACAACCCGTCGACGTCGGTAGCTGGGCGCGACCGCCGCGCTCCGCCGTGAGCGGATTCCGGCAGGACTGCCACTACTGCGCAGGATCGATGCGCGCCCCCATTTCGTAGCGCGCTTTGTGGATCAGAACGGCCGATTCGCGGGGGGGGTGGCGCCACACCCCCCCCTTTTGGGAAAATTAGCAGACAAGGCGGGTGAGACAGTGTGCCACCGACAC